>DATFMO010000102.1:0-9424 GCA_035266925.1 Sunxiuqinia sp.
GATATTAAACTCATTAATGTTGAGGATTTTACAGAACTGGCCGTTAAGTTTGTATTTAATGTTCTGGTCGTCATAGTTATTGTAGCCTTCTTGTATGCCCGGAATAGCAAGCGCAAAGATTTCTATTTCAGCTTTATAGCAATCAGCATTGTCATTTTTCTGCTTTGTTTTTTGCTGGAAAGCGTTAAAATGGAACTTGGCTTCGCTTTTGGGCTCTTCGCCATTTTCGGAATCATCCGGTATCGAACCGATCCGATTCCCATCAAGGAAATGACCTATTTATTTGTCATTATTGCAATATCGGTAATTAACGCTCTGGCTAACAAAAAAATAAGCCATGCAGAATTATTGCTAACCAACATCGTTGTGGTGGTTGGACTATGGGCCCTGGAGAAAATTTTACATCTCCGTCAGGAATTATCACAATTGGTGATTTATGAGAAGATTGAAAACCTGCAGGCTGACAAGCAAGATGTGCTATTAGCGGACTTGAAAGAACGAACGGGTATCAACGTGAAACACTTCGAGGTGAAGAAGATTGACTTCCTACGCGATGTTTGTTACATCGATATTTTCTACGATGCCGATGTCAATTACAAAAAGAGAGACTAAGGATCGCTATGAAAAAGAGACTACTATTGGCGCTGATGGCAGCGTTTGTGACTAGCTTTTCCATGGCACAGAAGGGGCTGTCCACCTGGTACGAATTTAAGTTCAGCAAAGAAATTACCAAAAAGCTGAGTTGGGAAGTGAAACCAGAATACCGCCTGACACCAGATTTTACCAGGGACGAATATTTCCTGGAAACCGGATTGGAATACGAACTATTCGATTTTTTAAAACTGGCTGGTTTTTATCGGTATTACGACGAGAATAAGAAAAAGAACGATGAAATTGGTCACAAATATTTTTTCGAAGTTATGCCGGAACTTGATGTGCAACGTTTTGAAATACAGGGAAGAATTCGGTACATCAATAATTTTATTTCGAAGTCGGTGGAACGGACTAATCCTTATTTGCGCTATCGGTTAAAAGCAAAATATAACATTCAAAAAAGTGAGCTCGAGCCATACGCCCATATCGAATTGTATCACGATCTAAAAGGACATGAAGTCAATCGCGTTCGGTACACGATTGGTGCAACTTACGATTTTAATAAAACACACGCTATTGAGCTGTTTTACCGCTTGCAAAATTATTGGACGAAAAATGAAGTGATGAATATTATTGGAGTGGGCTACAGCTTGAAAATTTAAACTTTTAAAGACCTAAAACACATGAAAATAGTTACCTCGAACTTAAAATTATTAACGCTGATTGTTCTGCTGGGATTTCGAGCGACGGCCTTTGCACAAACCAACAAAGTGTTAATCTCTGAATTCATGGCCATCAACAACAATTCGCTGGCCGACGAGGATGGCGATCATTCCGACTGGCTTGAACTTTACAATCCGGGTGATCTATCGGTGAGTTTGGATGGTTGGTACCTGACCGACAAAGCGGATAATTTGACCAAATGGAAAATTCCGGCTGTAACATTGGGAGCAGACAACTACCTGGTTATTTTCGCTTCAGAAAAAGATCGTACCGATCCGACAGGGGAACTTCATACTAACTTCAAACTTTCTGGTTCCGGAGAATTTCTGGCGCTTGTAGAGCCCGATGGAACAACCATTTCGTATTCCTATGGCGATCAGTTCCCAGCGCAGCAGGCTGATGTTTCGTATGGCATTTATGCGGGGCAACATGTGTATTTTAACCAGCCAACGCCGGGTGAGCCGAATACGGTAGCCAACCAGGTATTGAATCCACAATTTAGCAAACTGCGTGGTCTCTACGATTCTCCTTTTGACGTTTCGTTGAGTACGCCGGACAACTCACTAAAAATTTACTATACAACTGATGGAGCCCGGCCTTCAGCAACTACAGGAACTGAATATATTGCTCCGATTCAGATTACAACCACCACACCACTGAGCGCCGTGGCGGTTAACAGCGAAGGGGCTTCCAGCGAGATCATCACCAACACATATGTGTTTATTACCGATGTTGTTCAGCAACCCAATAATCCGGCTGGATATCCATCAGAATGGAGCCCATACGCCTATAAGGCGGGCAATGCGCCGGCTGACTACGCGATGGACACGGAGGTGGTCAGTGACCCGGAATACAAAGATTTGATGGACGATGCCCTAAAGGCTATTCCAACTTTGTCGATTGTGACGGATATCAAGTATTTGTTTTCGCACGACAAGGATGCGGTCAATGGCGGGATCTATATTTATACAGGCAAGTCGGGAGCTGGATCGTTGGGCAACGATTGGGAACGTCCGGCCAGCGTAGAATTCTTCGACCCAAACAGCGATAAGGAATTTCAAGTGAATTGTGGATTGCGCCTTCACGGGGGAAACAGTCGCGTGCCGGAAAATAGTCAGAAACACTCGTTTCGCCTGTCGTTCCGCAGCATGTACGGTCCTTCTAAATTGAATTTCAGATTTTATGACGATAAAACGGCCGTGCACCAATTCAATAGTTTGGTTTTGCGGGCTGGATACAATTATTCCTGGATGAAAAATGCCGCTGTTCAACGCGATAATGCGCAATACTTGCAGGATGTTTTTGCCAAATATACACAATTGGCGATGGGGCATCCGTCTGCTCACGAGCGGTTTGTGCATTTGTACCTGAACGGACTGTACTGGGGACTTTACGACGTCACGGAGAAGATTACCAATGATTTTATGGAATCATACCTGGGCGGAAATGAAGATGATTATGATGTTGTGAAAGACCATGGCGGCATCACGGACGGGAATATGACAGCTTGGAATGAGTTGCTGAACCTGACGAAATCAGGACTGGGGAGCAATACCAATTTCCAGAAGGTTCAGGGTAGAAATCCGGATGGATCTGAAAATCTCAATTATCACAAGCTGTTGGATGTGAGCAGTTTTATCGATTACATGCTTTTCAATTTTTACATTGGAAATGGCGACTGGGATAAAAATAACTGGCTGGCCGCAAGGAATCGAGTGGCTAATGATGCTGGGTTTAAGTTTTTTAGTTGGGATGCGGAAACCTCAATGACGGATTTGAATTTCGACAATGTTGATTTAAATAATGATGGAAATCCTAGTGGAATTTATCGAAGTCTGCTTGGAAACAAGGATTTTAAAGTGATGCTCGCTGACCATATTCAAAGCAATTTCTTCAATGGAGGCGCCCTTTCACCTGAAGCCTGTACTGAACGATATACAAAATTAGCCAGCGAGATTGACATGGCCATTATTGCTGAATCTGCCCGCTGGGGGGACTATCGGAAAGATGTGGACCCTTCCGACAACACACGCGTTTTATACACGCGCAATGGCTATTGGTTGGTGCGAAAGCAGGACTTGCTGGACAACTATTTTCCGTATCGTTCGGACATTGTATTTCAGCAATTACGCGACAATGGCATGTTCCCAAGTATTGATGCTCCGACATTTAGCAATTACGGTGGCGATTTCAGCGCTGCGGTTGATCTTGAAATGAATTCCAACTCAGGGGGTGACATTTACTACACATTGGATGGAAGCGATCCCCGCGAAAATATAACGGGTACGGTTTCAGGGCAGGCATTGAGTTACCAGCAGGCCCTTCAGCTTAATACAAATGGTACCGTGAAAGCCCGGGTGAAATCAGGTGATCAATGGTCTGCACTCACCGAAGCATCGTTTACGTTTGGAAATCCAACGATTGCTGTTGAGCAACCCGACTTGGCAAGGATTCAGACGGGAAGCTTTCCAAATCCATTCAGAAGTTTTACAAACATTTTTTACACCTTGCCCAAAGCTGGCGAAGTGCAAATATCAATCGTGAATTTGAATGGACAACAGATCGACCAATTGGATACTGGCTATCAGAAACAGGGCTATCATGAAGTGGCGTGGTATCCATCAACCAACTTGATGGGGATTTTTATTTATCGAATCAAAATTGCTAATCAATATTACATGGGAAAAATCATTAGGAACTAGTTGTTTGATTTTTAAAAAATAAGGCATTGAAAATTGATTTGTTTGATCAATGTGTTGAAAATTAGTGATTTAGTTGAGTATGTTTTGTAAATAGAAAAAAAACTACGCATTTAAATTGAAAACGTTTACATTTGAGTTTGGTTAATCATGATGGGAAAGAGAAATCTCTAAAATCATACTATTTAAACGACTAATGGATAGATTGAAAAAGGCTGATTTGTCAGTTTTATATTATCTTTGACGACTTATTTTTATGAAAACACTTTTACTACTATGGCAAGCTTAAGTGATGTAGCTAAAAAAGCCGGAGTCTCAATTGCTACTGTTTCCCGTGTCATCAATAACGGATCTAATGTTAACGAGGCCACGCGTGCGCGGGTCTTGAAAGCAATCAAAGAATTAAGATATCAGCCCAGCCGGGTGGCCAAGCGTTTACGTTCCAAGAGCGCATCCAGCAACTTGATTGGCGTGTTGATTCCCGATATTCAGAACCCATTTTACGTCGATGTTTTTCGCGGAATTGAAGATGTGGCGTATGCAAATAACTATGCGATCATCATGTGTAATTTTGCACAGGACGAAAAGAAGGAAAAAATGTATCTTGATATTTTGCAATCAGAATCGATTGATGGTTTGATTGCAGCACCGGCTCACGAGCGGGATAACAAAGTCATCAAATTGGTGAAGGATGGACTACCCATCGTTTGTTTTGACCGCGACTTAATGGGAGTGGATGTTGATGTGGTGCTGGTTAACAACCGTGACGGCGCTTTCCGGGCTGTTGATCATTTGGCAAAGTCAGGCTACAAACGAATCGCACATATTTCAGGACTGGAGCAAATTCCTTCCAGTCAGCTACGTGAACAAGGGTATCGCGAAGCGTTGGAAGCAAACGGGATCCCGTACGACCCTAAATTGGTAAAGAACGGTGATTCGAAACACCACAGTGGGGTGCGTTTGGCTGACGAATTATTGAGCCTCCCTAATCCGCCCGATGCAATTTTTACCGGTAACAACCTGATTACGCTTGGAGCTTTGGAAACCATTCATAAACGCAAATTGAAAATTCCTGAAGATATTGCCATCATTGGTTTTGACGATATGTACTGGTCAATTTCCTTGAATCCACCATTAACAGCTGTTTATCAGCCAGCCTACGAAATAGGAAGAAGGGCAGGAGAGCTGATGATTCAACGGATTAAAGATCCAAAACGTCCCACCATTCAAATGATGCTGAATGCACAATTGATGATCAGGAGTTCTTGCTAAATTGAAAGCATAGCCCCAAATTTGATTGGGAATACGAACGAACAAAAATGAAAAAGACCATGCTCTTTTTTTGCCTAATACAGGTAGACGAAAATGTCATTGTGAGCGCCGCGAAGTAATCTGTTTTGAATTATTCTGTAAATTGATTTAATGCCAACGACAGAGTGAGTGTTTTAATAACAGGTTGACAAAGGATGTATTATTTTTACCGACTATTTTTTTATTTCGTACAGAGCTATTAAAATGCTTTAATCAACGAATTACCCTTGACCAATTGTTTCACCCTTTCAGTGTGTTTTTGTTAGCTTTTCAAAATACTTCACAATGATTGTCTTCGACTGTTTTCTTGTCGTTCCCCTCATTGTGCCAACAAAAATTAGGTTGGGGGAGCAATGATGTGAAAAAGGAACGATCAGATCTGATCAAACGCGTATGTTTTTCCTTTCTCTGTCTTTTGCTTCAAATCCTTTTCGTTGTACTTGAGGTGCAATGGTTCCCCGGCTGTTGACTTTACTTTCAAGGAAGTCAATTTGCCGTTGTTCCACGCAAAATCCAATACAAAACCGCCACGTGCGCGAAGTCCTTTGATGCTTCCGTTGGGCCAGGCTTTGGGCAGAGCCGGTAGAAGATCAATGTAGCCTTCATGACTTTGCATCAACATTTCCACAATGCCAGCGGCGCCACCAAAGTTTCCGTCAATCTGAAAGGGTGGATGCGCATCAAACAGGTTCGGATAGCAGCCGCCCGAAGATTTTCGGGTTGGATCAACAGCTGAACTCAACAGCATCTGGATCATTTTTTCAGCATGATCGCCATTCAGGAAGCGAGCCCACAAATTAATTTTCCAGGCCAGGCTCCAGCCGGTGCCAGCATCACCACGATAAATGAGCGATTGCTTCGCAGCGTCCATCAATTTAGGCGTTTTGTCGTAGGTGATTTCGTTGCCCGGATAAACGCCCCATAGGTGTGAAACATGACGGTGATGGTCGTGGATGTTGTCAATATCTTCCATCCATTCTTGCAACTGTCCGTGTTTGCCAATTTGATCGGGTGCAATGTTGTCGAGTTTGGATTTAACGACAGCTGCAAAATCCTGGTCAGTGTTCAGAATCTGGCTGCATTTCAACACAATTTTGAACAGCGAACGAATGATTTGATGATCCATGGCTGGGCCAGCTACCAAACCTCCATGTTCCGGCGAGTTGGACGGCGCACTGATCAGGTAGCCGGTTTTTGGATCTTTCACCAAAAAGTCAACAAAAAACTGTGCTGCCCCTTTGATGAGTGGGTAGGCCTCATTGCGCAGGAAGGTGGTGTCTTGCGAATAGCGGTAATGCTCCCAAAGATCATGACAGAGCCAAGCGCCTCCAGTTACCCATATGCCGTGGTTCGCATTGTTGATGGGCGCTGTTCCCAACCATTCATCCGTATTGTGGTGAAGCATCCAGCCCCGCGCATTATAATAATCTTTGGCTGTTTTGGCGCCTTCCACGGCCAGGCTGTCCATAAAGTCAAATAGTGAATATTGGCACTCGGCGATGTTGAGTGGTTCCACCGGCCAGAAATTCATTTCTAAATTAATATTGGTGGTGTATTTGCTTCCCCAGGCCGGGTAAATATCCTCATTCCAAATTCCTTGAAGATTCGGCGGATGCGTGCCTTCGCGCCCGGATGACAACATCAGGTAGCGCGCATATTGTACAAAAGTGGCCGCCAGATCATTGTCTGGTGCACTTTCTTCATTCAATATCCGTTGGTCCGTTGGTTGTTGGGTTTTGTCTTTCCCGCCCAAATCAATTGAGAACCGGTTGAAAATTGGTGTGTAGTCGGCCAGGTGTTTCGCTTTGATGGTTGAATACGATTCATTTTGAACGGCCGAAAGGTAGTCGTTGCAATGATGTATTGGATTTCCGGAAACATCATGGTAGTTCACGAAATTGGTTGCAGCCACCAATTTCAAGGTTGCGTCATTGGCGCCCGAAACCGTGATGCCTTTGTCATCAACCTCCACTTTCCCGCCATCCGCAGTAACGTTGAGGTAGGCTGTTCCTTTCATGACGCCATCTTCAACTTTCAGGTTCAAAGCCAATGTATGATCATCAACTTTGTGCGTTGAGTGAATCGGATGTGGTGAATCTAAAAAAGCGCGGAAACTGATCTTCCCGCTTTTGTTGGCGGTAAAATGAGCTGCAATCAGATTGTCCGGGTGACTCGCTAAATATTCCCGTTTGTAGGTCACTCCGTCGAGCTCGTAAGAAACATGTGCCAGTGCTTTGCTCAAATCTAAATCACGGCGAAAGTGCTGTACCGAATCCTGTCCGTCAAATTTGATTTTCAAATCACCAAAAGGTTGGTAGTCCGCTTCGTATTGCGGATAAAACGGGGGATCAGTATCAATCACCTCATATTTCCAATTGCCCTCAATGTACAATGGCTCGGCCTTTTTGCCTTTTGGAATGATGTTCATCTTTTTAGCACCGGTACGCACTGCATTGAACCCTCCGGTTGATACATAATTGTTGATCAACACGGCAATCACATTTTTGCCCGGTTTCGCCAATTTGGCAGGGATCGTGTACGTGCGGTCGGTGTTGGCTTCATCTTTGGAACCAAACAGCTTCCCATTGATGTAGCTGAAATCCTGGTCCTTGATATGGCCAAAATCAATGATCAATGGTTTTCCAACCCAGTCGGCGGGAATGTTAATGGTTTTTCTAAACAGAACTGAGCCATTCATATCGGGCAGGCCTTTGCGCTCCCAAACGCTCTTGTAATCCATAAACATGTTTGGCCATTTGGAATCGTCAAAATCAAACTTGACGCCTTGTTTCACTTTGCCGAGTTGCAATAAGCTGTCCACCCATTGCTTTTTCAACGTTGGAAATTCGTCTTCGTATGCTCGCTTGCCCATGAATACCTTGTTGGCCAGCTTTTCGGCTTCATCCTGCTTACCAGCAAAAACCAGTTTGCGGATTTTTCCGAGGTACTTGTTGGCATCTTTTCGTTGGTATTGTCGAGGACCACAATCCCACAAAGTTTCTTCATTAAATTGAAGGTGTTCTTCTCCCGGAATGCCGTATACCATGGCTCCCAAACGGCCGTTGCCAATGGGAAGTGCTTCTTCCCACATGGAGGCTGGTTTGTTGTACCACAGTTTGATATCCTGGTGTTTTTCCTGATTCTGATTTTGGCAGGAACAGAGCGAAATCAGAAATAAAAATACTGGAACTAATATTTGTTTTTCCTTTAAATATATCATGAACGTCAGTTTGCTTGTACAGTTTAACAAGTATTGCTTTGTTGAATTTGTATAGTCAACATTTTCCGTCCGCAAAAACGGAGGCAATATGAAAAATGGAAGCCCGCGGACGGTTGAGAAATGTTTTATTGCAATCCCGGGGTAACGCTAGTTCCTCGCACACCCCGAACTATTATTGGTATACCCCTTCGGGGTTTTCCTTCAGTTTTCAAAATGGTATTTAAATACAACTGTTTTCAATTGTCTTCAATCGTATTCCATTGTTATTTTACCGAATTTCTTTGGGATCTTCTTTTACGGATTCGGTTTTTGTAAATGTTGTTTTTACGTGCACCAGGTCATTTCCATTCAGGTTGATATCCGATGTTTGGTCGCCGTCCAGTTTCAGGAATTGGTCGGTATTCCGGCTTTGGTAACAATCGTGGATAAATGCATTTTCAACATTGTTCAAGTCAATAACCGGAGTCCCTTCATGCGGCTCGTTGGTTTTTACACCGTCAATTTCCAGGTATTTTGTGTTTTCAGCCTGGATGACCGGACCTTTTTCAGTGTCCACACGAACATTATGAAATTCGATATCCTGAGCATCCTTCATTGTGAAACCGACGTCAGCTTTCAATTGCATGTCGTTGAAGGTGATATCCCTGATTTTCATTTCTTCTAATCCCAGCAAAAATCCTGCCTGGTGCGCATTCCCGGTGATGTTGGAAAAGTGGATGTTGCGGAAAATGGGGGTGCGTTCCGAAACAGGCTCGTAATCTGACTTTGAATAAAACATGTTCAGCTTGATAGCTTCCCGACGAATATCTTTCATGATGATGTTGCTCACGCGAATGTCTTCCACAACGCCGCCGCGCCCACGGGTTGATTTGATCCG
>DATFMO010000103.1:0-3344 GCA_035266925.1 Sunxiuqinia sp.
TTTTATTTGGAAATATTGCCCGGAATGGCTGCATCATCAAAACAGCAGGAGTTGATCCCTCAGTTTACACTTTTAAAGGAACTGCCAAGGTATTTCATTCGCAGGACGAAGCGGTCAATGGAATCCTTGGCGACTCTGTCCAGGCTGGTGATGTCGTTGTGATTCGCTACGAAGGACCGAAAGGAGGCCCGGGCATGCAGGAAATGTTGTATCCAACATCGTACATCAAATCAATGAAGCTGGACAAAGCCTGCGCTTTGATTACTGATGGTCGTTTTTCCGGAGGAACATCAGGATTGTCCATCGGGCACATTTCGCCAGAAGCCGGAGCAGGAGGGGAGATTGCCTTGATTAAAGATGGCGACATCATCGAAATCAGTATTCCGGAACGAACAATTAATTTAGTGGTCAGTGATGAAGAAATGGCTCAGCGAAAAGCAGCGGAAGAAGCCAAAGGGAAAGACGCTTACAAACCGGTGGGACGAAATCGAACAGTGAGCAAGGCGTTGAAAGCCTACGCAAGTTTGGTGTCTTCTGCAGACCAGGGAGCAATTCGTCTTATTGACTAATTTTATTTGCTATTTACGATCGTTAAAACGATTCTCAAAATAGTGAATAGTAAATTGTCAAATGGTAGATTTTTTAACAACGAGAAATAGATAATAAATTCAGATATTATGGCAACAACGAGAATTACCGGTTCCAAAGCCGTTATTCTTTCACTTTTGGAAGAAGGCGTTGATACCATTTTTGGGTATCCTGGCGGAGCGATCATGCCTATTTACGACGCTCTGTATGACTATGACCAACAAGTAACCCACATTCTAACACGTCATGAACAAGGTGCTGTTCATGCTGCTGAAGGGTATGCAAAAGTAACCGGCAAAGCAGGTGTGTGTTTTGCAACTTCCGGCCCTGGGGCAACCAACCTGATTACAGGTATTGCTGATGCGATGATTGATTCGATCCCGCTCGTGTGCATCACTGGTCAGGTGGCATCACCATTGCTCGGTACAGATGCGTTTCAGGAATCTGATGTGGTCGGTATTTCCATGCCGATAACCAAGTGGAATTACCAGGTTACAACAGCAGATGAAATTCCGGAAGCGATTGCCAAGGCATTTTATATTGCACAATCGGGCCGGCCAGGACCGGTTTTGCTGGATATCGCAAAAGATGCCCAGTTCCAGGAATTCGATTTTGAATATAAAAAATGCACCAAAATACGTTCATACATACCAGAGAAGCCAGTGGATCCTGTAAAGGTAAAGGAAGCGGCTGAATTGATCGATCAGGCTAAAAAACCATTGCTGCTATTCGGTCAGGGAGTAATCATCGCCCAGGCAGAAGATGAATTGAAGGCTTTTATTGAAAAAACAGGTATTCCGGCTGCCTGGACATTGCTTGGACTTTCAGCCTTGCCAACGAACCATTCACTAAATGTTGGAATGTTGGGGATGCACGGAAATTACGGTCCAAATATTAAAACCAATGAAGCAGATTTGATTATTGCTGTAGGTATGCGCTTTGACGACCGGGTGACCGGGAAAGTGAGTGCCTATGCGGCTAACGCTAAGATCGTTCACCTTGAAGTTGATCCGGCAGAGATCAATAAAATCATTAAGACAGATGTGGCTGTTTTAGGGAGTGCCAAAAAATCATTGGCTATGCTGACAAATAATGTGAAACCGAACAAGCATGAGGCTTGGATTCAGGAGTTTCGTGATTGCGATAAAATTGAGCATGAGAAAGTCATTGATAAAGATGTGCACCCAACGAAACAGGGCCTGACAATGGGTGAGGCTGTTCGCATTGCGTCTGAAAAAACAAATCATAACGCCGTTTTGGTAACGGACGTTGGTCAACAGCAAATGGTCGCTTCTAGATATTTTAAATTCACCCAATCCAAAAGTAATGTAACTTCCGGAGGGTTGGGAACAATGGGGTATGGAATCCCGGCAGCCATGGGCGCACAACTTGGAGCCAAAGACCGTACAGTCGTTTGTTTTGTTGGTGACGGTGGTTTTCAAATGACGTTGCAGGAGTTGGGTACGATTGTACAGAATAAACTACCGGTGAAAATTATTCTGCTGAATAATAACTTCCTGGGTATGGTTCGACAATGGCAACAATTGTTCTTCGAAAAACGGTATTCGTTCACCGAATTGCAAAATCCGGACTTCATTACCATTGGTAAAGGATTCGGTATGGAAGGACACAAAGTAACCAAACGTGAAGATTTGGAAGCTGGCATTCAGAAAATGATTGACCACGATGGCCCATACTTGTTAGAAGTTGTTGTTGAAAAAGAAGATAATGTATTCCCGATGGTGCCATCTGGTGCTTCGGTTTCAGACATCATTCTTGAAGCTTAATCTTTAAAATTGGAATCATGAAACAGGAATTTATTATTACCATATATTCGGAAAACCACATCGGTTTGTTGAACCGGATTACGATCAATTTTACCCGTCGTAAAATAAATATTGAAAGTTTGACCGTTTCTGAATCAGCTATTCAAGGGATCTCAAAGTTTACCATTGTGATTAATGAAACGGAGGATCGCGTGAAGAAAGTGGTTGGTCAGTTGGAGAAAGTGGTTGAAGTACTGAAGGCCTTCTATCATACCAATGATGAAATGGTTTTCCAGGAAATTGCGCTTTACAAAGTCCCAACTGAAGAGCTCTACGAAAGCGATGAGATCGAACGTCTTGTTCGTAAATCAGGAGCCCGCATCCTGGAAATCACCAAAGAATTTACAGTGATTGAAAAAGCAGGACACAAAGTTGAAACACAGGAACTGTTTGAAGCACTGAACCAGTTTGGTGTCCTGCAGTTCATCCGTTCGGGGCGGATCGCCATCACACGCGACCCAATTGAGCGTCTCTCAGAATTCTTGAAAGAGAGAGATGCCCTGTTTGAATCGATGGATTGATTCAACAGTCTAAATAATATTAACAGCCCGGGAAGTACCATTGATGGTTCCTTCCGGGCTGTTTGTTTTTTGAGTATTTTATGATCTAATGGCAGAAAATGTCGGAATGTTGTCATTGCAGACAATTTGGAATCCTCCTACCTTGCTCCCATCAAAAATCATAAAAAGAGAAAGGTATGATTAGAGTTGCTATTAACGGATTTGGCCGGATCGGACGACTGGCCTTCCGCAGAATTCAGGAGAGTTCAAATATGGAAGTGGTGGCTGTGAACGACCTCAGCGCCCCATCGATGCTCGCCTATTTGTTGAAGTACGATTCAATTCAGGGAACATTCAATGCCGAGATTTCACACACGGACGACGCATTGAAAGTAAACGGAAAATCCGTTGCTGTTTATGCGGAACGGGT
>DATFMO010000104.1:0-2269 GCA_035266925.1 Sunxiuqinia sp.
CTGCCATTTCCCCTCATCATTTTTAGCAAAGTGGGGTCTTTTCTCACTCCGTTCAATATGCACTTCCAAAACAGTTTTCTTGTCCACAAGGTGTTGGCGGGTAGAAAAATCAATTTCGGGCTTGCTGTATATTTTAGCGGCCGATTCAACCATGTAATATTCCTCTTCGGAGCGAACGCCGGCAATATTCCCATTGTCCTTCACTCCAATCAGCAGGCGTCCGCCATTCGTGTTCGCAAAAGCAACCAGCGATTTGGCAATTTTTCGCGCATCGCTGATGCAATATTTAAAGTCCTGTTGTTGATGTTCCCCTTCCAGTATTAATTTTGATAAATAATGGCTCACGATCACATTCATTTTCCACATCAACAAGCTGTTGGGTGGATTGTTTTACACATTAATTCCAAATAATATCCGGACAAGATAACCCAGTCCAAACGAGATAAGTCCGACAACAGTACTCAGTACAACCATTTCCCAGAAACGTTTTCGGAATGGCTGGTCGTTGGCTACAGAAATGTAGTAACTGTAAATGAAAACGACGAATACCGAGTCGATCACGGCGACAATCAGCGCGACAAATGGCGAAGTGAAAATTAGGTAGGGAGCAACCAGGAAAACAACTGCAAAAATATACGCGGCCCCAGTAAAAATAGCTGACTTTATTGCGCCCTCTGTTTTCCCTTCTGATCTGTTTGAAAGATATTCAGATGATGACATGGATAAGGCTCCGGCAATTCCTGCGATAATTCCAGCGAGAGCTACCAGCTTGGTATTTTGCAACGCAAAAGTCAGACCTGCCAGCGTTCCTAAAATTTCTACCAAGGCATCATTCAGGCCTAAAACAATGGAACCAATGTATTCCAGCTTGTCTTCTTTAAGAATTTTGATCAGCTCTTTTTCATGATCTTTTTCTTCTTTGCCAATGGTGTGGGCTTCCGTAATTTCCTGCCCAATCTCTTCGTAGTTGATTTGGGCATTTTCTTCCCCTTTTTCCATCAACTTAATGCCAAAGGTGATTCCAAAAAGTCGGGCAATCCAATAAAATTTTCTCATGTCCCAACTGCTTGGACTAACTTCTCGCCCGGTATATTTCTTCCAGATGTTGTAGTGTCGTAGCTCGTCTTCGGCAATATCGCTGAGTACCTGGCTGTTGTGTTCGTCTTTAACTTTGGCTGCCAGCCGTTTGTAGATGTTGTATTCGGTAATCTCGTTGCGTTGAGCAATAATCAGTTGCTTGCGCACTTCGGGCGATAGCGGTTTGCGGTCTTCCATGGTTTAATCTTTTAGCCATTCAAACAGTTGGTAATGTTCGGCACTCATATTCAGCTTGCTGTACACTTTTTGAGCTCGCACATTGGTTTGGTCAACATACAGGCGAATCCCTTTCAAGCGGTCGTCCTGCTCTACGCAATGTTGAATGTGTTGATACATTTTTTTGTAAACGCCGTTTCCACGAAATTCAGGCAACACAAAAACCGACTGGATCCACAGGACGGTCCCATTTCTCCAATCGCTCCATTCAAAGGTGGTGAGCAGCGAGGCAATCACCTGGTCATTTTTCTCAGCCACATAATACGTTCCTTTCGATTGATCGTTGAATACAGCCTGAACCCCCAAATCAACCGTTGGTTTGTCCAGTTGTAGATTCTCCGTTTCCAGGGCCATTTGTAGTTGGAACTCAGCAATTGCTCCGGCATCCGTTGGTGTCGCTTCCCGTACAATCATTTTTCGCTTTAAAATTTGACGTTTATGAAATGTAAAAGTAGTTTTATTGGCCGAAATCAATCCATATTAATTAGATGAAAATCGTTGTTGCCTCTAAAAATCCGGTCAAAGTTAATGCTGTCAAAGAAGCTTTCAAAATTTGTTTTTCGTCCCCTGTTGAAATTGAGGGAATTGCAGTTTCTTCCTGTGTGTCAGATCAGCCCCGGAGTGATGGGGAAACTAAGACAGGTGTAAAAAATCGATTGGAACAGTTGATGAGTATCGGAACTGTCGCTGATTATTTCATCGGTATTGAAGGAGGCATTGACGTGATGGAAGACCGGCTTTTTGCTTTCGCTTGGATTGCGATTTCTGATGGTGGTCAGCAATCGTTGGCCAGAACCGGAAGCTTCGAGCTGCCGCCAAAGGTTGCTCAATTAATCTATGAGGGAATGGAGCTTGGCGATGCTGATGATCAGGTGTTCAGCCAACAAAATTCAAAGCAACAAAATGGTGCTGTGGGCTTGTTGACCCGTGATTTGCTGACTCGTGAACAACTGTA
>DATFMO010000105.1:0-7688 GCA_035266925.1 Sunxiuqinia sp.
TAGTGCAAGTAATGTGATCAAAGACTACGCGGGACACCGCGCGTTAGATGAAGTGAGCATTTCCGTCAAAGAAAACAGCATTTTCGGACTGCTCGGTCCCAACGGTGCCGGCAAAACCACCTTGATCCGAATCATCAATCAAATAACGGCTCCCGACCAGGGAGTGCTTCATTTTCGGGGACAACGGCTCAAAAGCAGTGATATCCAGTACATCGGCTATTTGCCGGAAGAGCGTGGACTCTACAAAAAAATGAAAGTTGGCGAACAAGCGTTGTACCTGGCTCAACTCAAAGGATTGAGTAAACAAGATGCGTTGAAAAACTTGAAATACTGGTTTGAAAAGTTTGAAATTCAGCCTTGGTGGAACAAAAAAATTGAGGAGCTGTCGAAAGGGATGCAGCAAAAAATTCAATTTGTAACCACTGTGGTGCACAAACCAAAATTGCTGATTTTCGATGAACCGTTCAGCGGTTTTGACCCCATCAATACCAACCTGTTGAAAAATGAAATCCTGAACCTGAAAAACGATGGAGCAACCATCATTTTTTCAACCCATAATATGGCTTCGGTGGAAGAAATCTGCGATCATATTGCACTAATTAATAAATCGAAGAAAATTTTGGATGGCGAGATTGACAGCATCAAAGAACAATACAAAAGTGACGTGTATGAAATTGAGACCAATGCACCACACGATGTAACTGCAGAATTCAGCCGGAACGGTTTTCAGTTGATTGAATACGAATTGAAAGGGAAAAAGCAGCGGGTAAAATTTCAACTGGAAAATGAAACCAACAGCAACGAGCTCTTGCAAAAATTAATGTCGAAGATGGAAGTCAGCGCTTTTCGGGAAGTGATCCCATCTATGAACGAAGTTTTCATCAAAGTTGTCGAAGAATCATCCTCAAAAAGCTAATCCCATGAACAAGTCATTATTAATATTGAAGCGCGAATACCTGACACGGGTACGCAAAAAATCGTTCATCATTTTAACCCTTTTGGTGCCTTTTCTTTTTGCGGCTTTCACCATTCTTCCTGCCTGGCTGGCCATGCAAGATGACCATGAAGAGCGCACCATCGGCGTGTACGATGCCACCAACATTTTCCTGGGTCGGATTCATGACACCGAGTACACCAAATTCCGGTTTATCCCCCAAGAAGAATACGACAAAACCAAACAGGATATCAAAGCCAGCTCTTATTACGCAGTTCTCTTCATTCCGCCCAATATCCTGAGTTCAAACCGGGCTGAATTATTCTCAGACAAGCAGGTCACGCTGGATATCAAAATGATGATAGGCAACAAACTGCAGAAACTCATTGAAGGGGACAAAAAAGCGCAGGTTATTAAGGCATCGGGCATTCCCGACCTGGAACAAAAACTCGCAGCGACCCGAACAGACATCCACCTGGAAACGATCAAAGTCGGCGAAAAGGGCGAGCAGGTGAAAAGTTCCACCGAAATGGCGATGGCTGTTGGCTACGCTACCGGCTTCATCATTTACATGTTTGTCTTCTTTTATGGCGCCATGGTCATGCGCGGAGTTATGGAAGAAAAATCGAGCCGCATCGTCGAAGTCATTATTTCTTCGGTGAAACCCAAACAACTCATGTTTGGAAAGATTGTCGGTATTGCCCTGGTTGGCTTAACGCAATTAGCATTCTGGATCATCCTGGGAACACTCATTGTCACCGGGCTTCAGGCCTTTTTCGGTCCTGGTCAGGTGGAAGCCATGCAACAAAGTCAAAACCTAATGGCCTCAGGAGCACACATGCAAGCAGCGGCTCCCGGGCAACAAAACGCAGTGCTCAACATCATCAATATGATAGGCAACCTCAATTTGCCGCTAATCCTGGGTTCATTCCTCTTTTATTTCCTTGGTGGTTTCCTCATGTATTCCAGCTTTATGGGAGCTGTTGGCGCAGCTATCGATCACGAAGAAGAAGCCCAACAGTTGATGCTTCCCGTAACGATACCTCTTATTTTTTCCATCGTCATTCTTTTCCCGGCCATTAAAAACCCGGAAGGAGCACTGGCCTTTTGGGCATCCATGGTGCCACTCACCTCCCCGATCATCATGATGGCACGTGTTCCGTTTGGCGTTCCAAGCTGGCAACTTTTACTATCCATGGGAATCTTGCTGGTTACAATTTACGGGGTGATCTTGTTATCGGGTAAAATTTACCGAACTGGTGTACTCATGTACGGGAAAAAGGTCAGTTTTAAAGAAATTATTAAATGGCTATTCTACAAAAATTAATCCTACTAATTTTGTAGTTTATTGAGATATTTTATTTATACTTGTTCCAAATAATCGAAATACTTATGAACGATACCTTCTCAGACACTTGTACATGCTGTTGTATCTATACAATGCGTGGAAGGTATGTTTAATTAAGATGATTAAAAAAACAACAAAATAGACAGGCCTTCCCATTTACAGGAAGGCCTTTTTTTTGTGGATTTTACATAACCCTTTAAAACAAATAAAAATGAAATTTAACAACATTCTTGAAACGATTGGGAACTCCCCGTTGGTAAGAGTAAACAACCTTTACCCTGATGGTTACGAAGTATATGTGAAACTTGAAAAAACCAACCCTGGCGGTAGTATTAAAGACCGTATTGCCTTGCAAATGGTTGAAGATGCCGAAAGCAAAGGTATTTTGAAGTCTGATACATTGATCGTTGAACCAACTTCAGGAAACACCGGTATCGGACTGGCACTGGTTGCAGCCGTAAAAAAATACAAGTTGATTTTGGTGATGCCTGAATCCATGTCGATTGAACGTCGTCGGATTTTGACAGCTTACGGAGCAGAATTGGTGCTGACTCCAAAGGAAAAAGGAATGAAAGGCGCCATTGCCAAAGCCGAAGAAATTGCAGCGGAAAATGAAAATTCATGGATACCGTCTCAGTTCGACAATGAATCAAACATTATTGCTCACCGCGACCATACTGCACAGGAAATTTTAGCTGATTTCCCGGAAGGTTTTGACTACCTGATCACAGGTGTTGGTACAGGCGGACACATTTCAGGTGTGAGTGAAGTGCTGAAGAAGCGTTTCCCCGACATAAAAACATTTGCGGTTGAACCGGAACAGTCTGCAGTAATTGGCGGCGGAAGTCCGGGGCCACACCCCATCCAGGGAATCGGTGCTGGCTTTATTCCTGAAAACTGCAAAACCGAATTTATTGATGGTACAGTTCCGGTATCAAAGGAAGAAGCATTTGAGTTTGCCAAACGAGCCGCAAAAGAAGAAGGTTTGTTTGTTGGAATTTCATCAGGCGCTTCACTGGCTGCTGTTAATAAAAAAATTCAGGAATTGCCGAAAGGTTCAAAAATTCTAACCTTCTCTTACGATACCGGAGAACGTTATTTATCCATTGACGGATTGTTTTAATTAAATAGAAGGCCGGGTTTCCGGCCTTTTCTTTTTTTATACGATAGACAACTCCTAAATTAGTCGATGAAAATTTGAATTGCATTGAATGGAAATTGCTCTCCATCTCCCCTTCTTACCTCTTACATTTCTATCTTTACCGAACATTTAATGAATTTGAACATGAGATTGGCTGTTATCGACCTTGGAACAAATACGTCCAATTTATTAGTCGCTGAAATTAAAAACGAAAATTTCGACATGCTTTACCAAGGCAAAATTGGTGTGAAGTTAGGGAAAGGTGGAATCCACCGAAATCAACTGACTAATGAGGCTTTTGAACGTGCAAAAAAAGCTTTTCTGGCACACAAAGAAAAGATACAGGAATTGCAGGCCAATGAGGTCAAGGTGATTGCCACTTCTGCTGTACGCGATGCCGCTAACAAAACGGAATTCAGCAACTACCTGTTGGAACAAACCGGACTTCAGCTTGAAATTATTTCCGGAGACCGGGAGGCTGAATTCATTTTTAAAGGGGTACAGCTGGCCTTTGGCAACTTGCCCAACAACACCCTCATCCTCGACATTGGAGGTGGAAGCAACGAATTCATTCAAACCCAAAACAACCAGGTGCATTGGAAAGAGAGTTTTCCGCTGGGCATGGCTCGTGTCTTGGAGCAATTTCAACTTTCGGACCCAATCACAAAAGATGAGATTGAAGCTGTTGAAAACTACTTTCGCAGTGGATTGACCAATCTATGGAAGCAGCTCAAAGATCAGAAAGTGGCTCAACTGGTTGGCTGTGCCGGCGCTTTTGATACCATTACCGACTTGATCGATCAAACAGCTCCCGGCACAAAAGCCCGGCAATCGCAGGAAATCAGCCTGCAAAATTTTCAAGATGTTTGCGAACGGGTCATTTATTCTACGAAAAAGCAGCGCGAGCAAATGATTGGCATGGAGCCCTTGCGTGTTGAAATGATTGTTCCCGCCTTGATTTTTATTCGACACATTATAAACGAATTGGGCATAAAAACCGTTATTCAAACGGATTTCGCTTTGCGCGAGGGCGTTTTGAGCGAATGGATTAATCATTAATTTTGAGTCAGGAATTTAAAAAGCACAAACATGTCAAAAATATTAGTGATCGACGACGAACGTAGTATTCGTAATACATTGAAAGATATTTTGGAGTACGAAAAATACCAGGTTGACCTGGCTGAAGACGGACAGCAAGGGATTGACCTGATCCGGAAAAATGAATACGACATTATTTTGTGCGATATTAAGATGCCGGGCATGGACGGTATTGAAGCACTGGAAAAGATCCAGATTCTGACGCCTGACTCCCCGGTGGTGATGATTTCCGGCCATGGAAATATTGATACCGCTGTTGAATCGATCAAAAAAGGAGCCTACGATTTTATTGAAAAGCCACTGGATTTGAATCGCCTGTTGATCACAATCCGCAACGCGATGGACAAATCAAATCTGATCACCGAAACCAAAGTTCTAAAGAAAAAGGTCAACAAGAAATACGAAATAGTAGGAAGCTCTGATGCGATTCAGAAAATCATCCAGATGGCCGATAGAGTGGCACCAACCGACGCTCGTGTATTAATCACCGGGGCCAACGGAACCGGAAAAGAACTGGTTGCCCGTCGATTGCATGATCAAAGTAACCGGGAGTCAGGCCCATTCGTGGAAGTCAACTGCGCTGCAATTCCTGCGGATTTGATCGAAAGTGAACTGTTCGGCCATGAAAAAGGCGCGTTTACTTCTGCCGTGAAACAACGTAAAGGGAAATTTGAACAGGCTAATGGCGGCACCCTTTTCCTCGATGAAATTGGCGACATGAGTCTTTCGGCACAGGCCAAAGTATTGCGTGCGTTGCAAGAAAATGTCATCAGTCGTGTAGGAGGTGACAAACCAATAAAAGTTGATGTCCGCGTGGTGGCGGCGACCAATAAAAACCTGAGCGAAGAAATTGACAATAACAGCTTCCGGGAAGATTTGTATCACCGGCTCAGCGTCATCATTATCAAAGTTCCCACGCTAAATGAACGTCCGGATGATATTCCTGAACTGGCCAATCATTTCATCAGCCAGATTTGTAATGAATATGGCATGCCCGAAAGAACAATTTCTGACGATGCTATCGAAAAATTACAACAAATCAACTGGACCGGAAACATTCGGGAATTTCGGAATGTAATTGAACGATTAATCATCCTATGTGACAAAAAAATTACCGCTTCAGATGTGGAAAATTTTGCGGCTCCACTCAAGTAAATCAAGATAATCGCATCTAAAAAGATGTTTTATAAGAATTTTCAAACATCTTTTTCAATTTGTTGTTATAACAAAACGAAAGATTTACCGAGTAGTAAAAAGACATAGTAAAATTTAAGGAAGACCTCTGGAGCCGGAAAGTTTTTGTTGTTGTCATGGCGTATTTAAACACTTCACCCCGTGGCTTATTGTTTCCCGGGGAAGCTGACCGTTAACCAGGGTTTTCCTTTTTTAGTCCCTCCCTATTCTGCATCCAATAATTTATTTAATTTAGCATTCCGAAATAATTAAATTAATTATTGGGATAGCCCCTGACTAAAACAAACCTCAAATGATTCAAAATCAAAAGGTAATTGTTGTATTACCAGCCTATAACGCCGCAAAAACACTTAAAATAACCTACGACGAAATCGATTTCTCGATTGTTGATGATGTCATTTTAGTAGACGACTTCAGTAATGACGAAACTTCAGCAGTTGGTAAACAACTAGGAATCAAACACATCATTCGCCACGAACAAAACAAAGGATACGGGGGAAATCAAAAAAGTTGTTACAACAAAGCGCTGGAATTGGGCGCAGACATTGTCATCATGCTTCACCCTGATTATCAATATACTCCAAAACTAATCCCGGCCATGAGCCACTTGATTGCTAGTGGCTTGTACCATGTTGTGCTGGGCTCCCGGATTTTAGGTACCGGGGCTCTGAAAGGTGGAATGCCGATGATCAAATATGTTGCGAACAGGGGGTTGACACTCATTCAAAATTTGATGATGAACGCCAAGTTGTCTGAGTACCACACAGGTTATCGTGCCTTTTCAAAAGAAGTACTGGAAGCTGTTAATTACAATGCCAACTCCGATAATTTTGTATTTGACAACCAAATGCTAGCCCAGATTTGGTATGCAGGCTACGAAATTGCGGAAATCACCTGCCCTACCAAGTATTTTGATGATGCATCAAGCATTAATCTGAAAAACAGTAGCATTTATGCGCTGGGAGTATTAATGACATCAATGCAATACCGGATGCAGAAATTGGGAATTAACAAGTCGAAAATATATGAATAAATTCTTCCAGAATATTTGGGAAAAGAAGTCAGTACTGTTATTTGGCTTTCCATTGTTCTATCTTTTAATCGCCAATTATTTCAGAAGTTTACTCAGTGCCATCTCATTGCGCTCTGTCGACCCGGAATATATTTACTTTATTAGCGGGCTGGGCATTGCTGAAGGACACTTTAAAATTGGGCACATCGACAACCCTGGAACGCCATTGCAGTATTTAGTTGCAATTGTATTCAGGATTGTCCATTTGTTCAGAAATGGAAGTGCACCCTTTTTGGATGACGTTTTTTTGAACCCCAACCTTTATTTGTCGGTAGTGAACCTGTTTATTACTGGATTAATTGCTTTTAGCATGCTCATTACTGGAAGGTATGTTTACAGAAAAACCGGATCAATATTGTACGCTTTATTAGTTCAAACGGTGCCATTTTTACCTGTTATTTGGTACGACATCATCGGACGAATCACACCTGAATTGCTATTCCCAATCCCGCTATTTGTTATCAGTGTGCTAATGATCAAATACCTCTTTGAGGATCAGCATGATTTTAAGCTATCAGACATTGTCCTTTTAGGTTTTATTTTCGCATTTGGTCTATCAATCAAACTAACTTTTGTTTCCCTTTGGTTAATCCCATTCATACTAATTAAGAACTGGAAAAAGAAGTTTCAATTCGTTGGTTTTGGCTTCCTGTTTTTTCTGCTGATTGCCATTCCTGTGACTTTACAGCTCAGAACTTTCTGGAACTGGGTAGAAGCACTTTTCCTGCATAGCGGAACTTATGGTGGAGGAAAAGAAAACATCGTCAATTTAGCAGCATTCAAAACCCATTTAATTCAATTAATCGGGCTCGAACAAATTTTCATCTGGTTATTCCTTGGCCTGGTGGGCCTGGTGGCAGTTTTGTTAATCTTCTTTAAAGAGAAAGCCAAACAATGGCAA
>DATFMO010000106.1:0-2337 GCA_035266925.1 Sunxiuqinia sp.
CCCCATAAGCAAACATCTTCAAGGTGGGACTAGTTCCGTTTGGAACTGAACCATGTTGGATAAACCTGTCGATGTTTTCGGCAAATTGCTGTGGATCCTTATTATAGAGTGCTGTGTTTATGGGATTCATCGCAGGAACCAAGCCTAATTTGGAGCCGTAATTTGGACTTCCGCCTTTGCCATTCAACCCATGGCACGAGGCGCAATTATCAACATACAATTTCTTCCCAACAACTACATTCCCAATGATGGAAGCAGCTTCTCCCGGAGCTCCCAGCTTTTTCAGTTTCATTCTGGTATCTGCCACTTCTTTCATTTTAAGGCTGTCGGAGGATACCCCGATTTTTGCCGATGAAATTGCGCCAGAGTCAAGAGGCGCTTTAACTCCTTCGGGGTGACCGCTATTTAGAAATTGCGTCAAATTATCCAGTTGTTCTTTACTCAACATGGTATAATTGGGCATTACTGAGTTTGGAAAATGTGCTTTGGAATTTGTAATCTGCACAACTAACCACTCTTTAGACCGGCCCTTCATATATTCATTGGTCAAATCAGGGCCAACTTTACGCCCGCTTCCACTCATCTGGTGACATGCCACACATCCGTATGTGTTATAAATCGTATCTCCTTTCATTGCTGTTGGCGATGAGGTGTAAGGTTTGGGCTTTTTGATCGTAGTTGAACTGGCAGATGTCTTCTCTCCACCAGGATTGCTGTTCAATCCAATGACGGTAAAGATCAGCACAAAGCCAACAAAAACAAGGCCTCCTATCATCATCCCCATTCTTTTCAATGGATTGTGCGATTTCTTTTTGTCTATAAAAGGAACGCTTATTAATAGGATCACAATTAGAGTAGGTATCCCGACCGTCCCGATTATTTCAAGTGGGCCTTTGAAGACTTTCAGTAGTTGATACAAGAATAGAAAATTCCATTCGGGTTTAGGTTGAAAAGCAGAATCCGAAGGATCAGCAGGTCCACTAAATGGAGCCGGGTGAAAGGCAGATAGCCAAACAATTAGTATAAAAATAAATCCACTAACAATTAAGTCAATGGCTACCTGGTCAGGCCAAAAATCGCCAATTCCAGAACGTTTGGATTCCTTCCATGGTCCGACACTTCCATATTTACGAAAAGCGAGCAAGTGGAATAAAATAATGATAAAAGAAAGAGCTGGAATTAAAACGACATGAAATGTGAAAAACCGGGAAAGCGTAAGCTGTCCCATCGAGAACCCGCCTCTTAAGAATTGCTCAAGGAAATTTCCTATCAAAGGTACTGTTCCAGCAATACTTGTTCCAACTTCAGATGCCCAATAACCCGTTTCGTCCCAAGGCAAGGCAGCTCCAGTAAAAATCAATCCTGCCGTCAGAAATAATAATAACACGCCAATGAGCCACGTCAATTCGCGGGGCTTTTTATAAGCTCCCCAAATAAAAACACGGATGATGTGCAATGCTACCAAGACAGCCAAAATATTGGCTCCCCAGTAATGAATTCCGTGAATCAGCCATCCATAGGGAACATGAATCCGCAGGTAACTTAAACTCGCATACGCGTGATCGACTGTTGGAACGTAATAAAAAAGTTGCCAGATCCCGGTGACAAACTGCAAGGCAAACACAAAAAGTGTCGCACTGCCCATGGTGTAAAAAAAGCTGGCTCCACCCGGTATTTTTTCATCAAACGTAGCCTCCATGATCTTGTCAAGAGAAAGTCTTTCGTTAAGCCACGTATTAATTTTTGCTCCCATAATGCGATTAATCAATGATTATTTTTTTAGGAATACCAACCTCGAATTTTTCGTACTGAACATACAAATTACCATCTTTCACCTCAGCTGGTAATTCGTCTAAACCTCTGGGGGCCGGACCAGACACCAATTTGCCATCAATGGTGAAAACACTGTTGTGACAAGGGCAAACAAACTGTTTCTTTTCCTCATCCCAATTATACCTGCATCCCAAATGTGGACAAATAGGTGAAAAAACTTTGGTCGCACTATCCGACTTTTTGACCACCCAAACCTGCTCAGGTTTTGTAATTCGAACAAAAGCATCCTGGTCTGTCTTTGAAAAATTCAACTTTGTTGGTTGCAAAACCGGCGAAAAAGAGTCTGGAATATTGTTTATGGGGCCCAGTTTGCTGAACGCTTTTGCAGCAAAAACTTTCGTATTTGAAACAATTGAATCAACTAAAGGAATCCCCATCATTAACGCGATAACTGATCCAATAGCCACACTTGCAGACCTAAAAAATTTACGCCGCGATATCGAGCTACTTTTTTTATTTTTTGTAACCATTCTATTATTATTTTTTCCTTGCAATAATCCAAAA
>DATFMO010000107.1:0-4418 GCA_035266925.1 Sunxiuqinia sp.
CAGCCTTGGTTCCGTATTTTCGAATGATGAAATAAACCAGAACGGCATCGAAGATCAACCAGGTTTTGGTCATGGTGAAGAGCGGCATCACCACATCCCAGAACGAATTGTGCATCCCATTAAAAAAGAAAAAAATGGATTGATCAATATGGTTGATGGTTTCTAAAAATGCAATCATGTACGATTTAAAATTTGCCAGATTTTATCTTTCAGTTCAAGAATACCCAGATTTGCGACTGATGAAATAAAATGAAGTGGAATATCTTTCAGTTCGTCGCTGATCTCTTGTTGTAATTCTTCGTCTAAAAAGTCTGATTTACTGATGACAAGATAACGATCTTTATCCAATAATTCCGGATTGTACTTTTCCAGCTCGTTCAGTAGAATTTGGTATTCCTTACGATGATCCTTGCTGTCGGCCGGAATCATAAACAGGAGCATGGAGTTTCGTTCGATGTGCCGCAAAAAACGAAGTCCCAATCCTTTGCCTTCGTGCGCACCTTCAATAATTCCTGGAATATCGGCCATCACAAACGATTGTTGATCACGGTACGATACAATTCCCAGGTTAGGTACTAAGGTGGTAAACGGATAGTCAGCAATCTTCGGTTTAGCTGCCGAAACGACTGAGAGCAAGGTCGATTTTCCGGCACTTGGAAAGCCAACCAATCCCACATCTGCGAGAATTTTTAGTTCCAGGATCTTCCAGCCTTCATCGCCGGACTCACCGGGTTGTGCATAGCGGGGTGTTTGGTTGGTCGCTGATTTGAAATGCGTATTTCCCAAGCCACCACGACCACCTTTGATAAGGTAATTGGTTTCGCCGTCTTTGGTAATTTCAAATAGAAACTCGCCGGTTTCCGCATCTTTAGCCACCGTTCCCAACGGCACTTCGATGATCATATCATCGCCGTCAGCACCCGAACTTCCTTGTCGGCCTCCTGATTCCCCGTGTCCGGCAAAAATGTGTTTCTTGTACCGAAGGTGAAGCAGAGTCCACATTTGGGCATTCCCTTTTACAATAACATGACCGCCGCGACCGCCGTCACCTCCGTCAGGTCCACCTTTAGGAACAAATTTTTCCCTCCTCAGGTGAGCCGATCCGGGACCGCCGTTTCCGGAGCGACAAAATATTTTTACATAATCAACAAAATTTTTTTCAGCCATGCTATTGTCTTATTAGATTGCAAAATAAACAAAAAAAGACGAACGTATTTAATACGTTCGTCTTATAATCATATTGTGATATCTTACAATGAATCTATTGTTTCCTTCAAACGATTCGTGATTTCATCGATTGTTCCCATTCCATTGATGACATAATGCTTGTTCTGTGTTTTGTAGTATTCTTTGATTGGGGCGGTTTTCTGATGGTAAACAACAATGCGATTTTCGATAATTGCTTTGTTCTGGTCATCTGACCGACCGGATGTTTTGCCACGATTCAGTAGCCTGGAGATTAATTCTTCTTTTTCAACTTCCAATGAAAGCATTCCACTAATCTCTGTATTGTGTGTTATTAGCAACTCATCCAATGCTTCTGCCTGAGCCACCGTCCGTGGGAAACCATCGAAAATAAATCCATGTGGTTGATGGTTGTCTTCCAGCTTGATTTTGATCATGTCTATGACCAATACATCGGGAACAAGTTCACCTTTGTCGATGTACTTTTTCGCTTCCTTCCCCAATTCAGTTTTTGCTGCAATTTCGCGTCGAAGTAAATCACCTGTTGAGAGATGAACCAATTCATACGTATTGATTAAAAACTCAGCTTGGGTGCCTTTCCCTGCACCAGGAGGCCCAAATAGTATTAAATTCAACATGATAATTTTAGTATTTTCGGTTTTTAGTGCGCCCGGCTTAGTCAACAACTTTGAAAATATCAATCAGGTTGCGTCCACGTCCATCATAGTCCAATCCGTAGCCAACAATGAAATCATTGGGGATTTCCAATCCGATGTAATCCAACTCAACATCTTTGATCAATGCATCCGGTTTTAACAACAGTGATGCAACTTGCACTTTAGCTGGATTTTTTGCTTTTAATTGACTGATGATATTTTCAATGGTAATACCAGAGTCGACAATATCTTCCAGCACCACAACAGTTCGGCCTTCCAAATCCTCATTCAGGCCGATCAATTCTTTTACTTTTCCTGAGGTTTTTGTGCCTGAATAAGAAGCGAGCTTCACAAAACTGATTTCGGCATCGAGCAACGTAATCCGTTTGAATACTTCTGCCGCAAACATAAAGGATCCGTTTAAGATGCAGATAAAAAGGGGATTTTTACCTGCTAAATCTTCGTTCATCTGATCAGCCATTTTTTCCACAACCGAACGGATTTTTTCGTAAGGAATAAATAACTCGAACTCTTTATCCAAGATCTTAACGTTACTCATTTGTTAATGGTTTTTTGTTTATAGAAAGAGGAGTTTTATATCTCTTTTTTTTCGATTATTTTTGCTCTGAATTTAAAGAGTACAAAGAAACAAAAATTAATTGAAAAAAAGATGGAAGCTAAAGTCAGTATCATCATGGGTAGTACTTCAGATCTTGGTGTCATGGAAGGTGCTGCTAAGATTTTAGAAGAATTTGAAATCCCATTTGAAATGAATGCCCTTTCTGCACACCGGACGCCGGAAGAAGTGGAAAAATTTGCCAAAGGCGCTAAAGATCGTGGAATACAAGTGATTATTGCAGGTGCAGGAATGGCCGCTCACTTGCCTGGCGTAATTGCTGCCATGACTCCACTGCCAGTGATTGGTGTTCCAATAAAAGCAAGCCTGGACGGTTTGGATTCACTGTTGGCCATTGTACAAATGCCTCCTGGAATTCCAGTCGCTACGGTAGCCATTAATGGTGCCCGCAATGCCGGAATTTTGGCTGTTCAAATGATGGCGCTCGGGGATCTTGCATTGGGGGATCGTTTTGCCCAGTTTAAAGCTGATTTAAAGGAAAAGATTGTGAAAGCGAACAAAGATTTGTCTGAGATCAAATATAAATTCAAGACAAATTAGTTTATTGTTCATTTAAAATATAGTAACTTTATGTTGCTTGTTGCTTAAGGGTGTAATTTTTACACCCTTTTGTTATGACTAAAAGTTTGATTTTAGTTTTTGTTGTTTCCTTTTTTAGTCAACTTCATGCACAGGAAGTTCAGACTGTCCCTGCTCGTTTTCAGGCGCTGGGTGACGCCAGTGTCAGTATTCAATCTCCGTTATCCGTCTTTTCGAATCCTGCAGGTTTTGCAGGGAACAACAAAGTTTGTTTTGGAGTCAATTATGACAATCGGTTTTTGCTGAAAGAACTCCAATCTTCGGCAGCTTTTCTGATTCTACCGGTTCACGCGACCGCGTTTGGGTTTTCGTATTCACAGTTTGGCGGGGATGGTTATCGTGAAGCAAAAATGGCGTTGGGTGTTGCCAAACCTCTTTCCAGGCAATTGGATGCCGGCATTCGTTTCAACTATTATCGTCTATTTTTCCCAGAGAATGATCGCAATTTATCCACTCTATCCATTGACGTGGGAGCTCAATATCAGCTTGCTCATGGGATTCGCATTGGCGGTCACGCGATTAAGCCGTACAAAATTGAAAATCAACATCAACTTGTTCAACTAAACTACCCGGAAATACTTCGCTTTGGGATACAGAAACATTTTGACGACCGGTTACTAATAGCAGTTGAAATTCGAAAATTGGCTGACTTTTCGCCTGAAGTTCGTTGTGGCATGGAGCTGAATATCAGGAAGCAGATCCAATTGCGAATGGGTATTGAAAGTCGCTTGGCTCTTTTTGCGCTCGGTGTCGGATACAAGGTGAAAAATCTACAAACAGATGTGAGCTTTCAGTATCATCAATACCTGGGATATTCCCCGTCCTTCACCATTTATTATCAACTGCCATGAAAAGAATCTTGGTATATATCATGCTTCTTGGCTTGTGTTCACTGGCCCTGGCTCAACCATCCGAAGTTGATTTTCAATCGCAATTGGAAAATTTGCTGGAAGCCTCTCTGTCTGAAGATGCAACCGTTGATGTTGAGCAATTATTAAATGAGCTCGAAGTTATTCACGAACACCCATTGAATATCAACCAGGCCAACCGCGCTGATTTTCAAGGACTTTATTTTCTTTCGACAATGCAGATTAATAATCTTTTAAATTATCGGAGACAATACGGCCAGATTTTTTCGCCTTATGAGTTAAATGCCATTGATGGTTTTGATCCACAGCTGATTAAGTTGTTTCAGGCCTTTGTGGTGTTTGGACGGGTGGAAGAGAAATCGCGAAAACAATTTATTCGACAATCCGTGCTATTACGTGGAATTCGTTTGGTCGAAAAACAGAAAGGCTATCGGGAACCGGCAAAGTACGAAGGCAGCCCGGAGAAACTTTATTTTCGATATCGACTGTCAT
>DATFMO010000108.1:0-9718 GCA_035266925.1 Sunxiuqinia sp.
GATAATTTAACTATCTGCTAAAATTTATATAATTTTGAGTGCAGAAATTAAGGCTGAGAGAATAATATGACATTAAGAAATAATCTTGATCAAACTGATCTACACATTCTGGATATCATTACGAAAAACGCCAGAATTCCGTTCAAAGATGTTGCAGCAGAAGTTGGTGTTTCACGGGCAGCCGTTCATCAACGTGTGAACCGGATGATTGAAATGAACGTAATTACCGGCTCCGGTTACCAAATTGATCCCAAAAAAGTTGATTATAAAACATGTACCTATGTCGGGGTTTTCCTTGAAAAAGGTGGTTTTTATGAGGATGTCGCCGATCATCTCAAAGAGATTCCGGAAATTGTTGAATGTCATTATACCACCGGACAATACGCAATTTTTGTGAAAGTGTATGCACGCGATAATGAGCATCTCAAAGATGTTTTGAGTGACAAGGTTCAGAAAATTCCCGGGATTTCAAGTACGGAAACGTTTATTTCCTTGGAAGAAACTTTTAAACGTCAGGTGCCCATTCACGATTGATGCAACCGCTGTCTCACAACTTCATAAACCAAGAGTCCTGCGGCTACCGAAACATTTAACGATTCAATTTTACCAAGGATTGGTATTTGAACTTGTGCATCAGCCAGGTTCAAAATTGATTTTTCAATTCCTTTTTCTTCCGAGCCCATCACAATAGCTACGGGGCCGGTGAGATCGGTTTGTGTGTAGTTGTTGTTTGATTTTTCGGTCGCGGCAACAATTTTCAATCCTGAGTCTTTCAGGTACTGAATGCTTTTTTTCAAATCTTTAGTTCGGCAGATGGGAACAGTGTACAATGCACCGGCTGATGTTTTTACGGCATCAGCATTGATTCGTGCTGCACCCCGCTCGGGAATAAGTATGGCATGAACACCGGCACATTCTGATGTACGGACAATGGCGCCAAAGTTGCGGACATCAGTGACATGATCCAAAACCAATACCAATGGATTGTTGCCAGCCTCAAAAACTGATGGCAGAAAATTCTCAAGCTCATAAAATGTGACAGGCGACACGAACGCCAAAACGCCCTGGTGATTTTTGCGGGTGATGCGATTGATTTTTTCAAGTGGTACATACTGAAAAGGCAGTTGAAGTTCCCTGATTTTTTCAAATAGCTCTTTGAATAGTTCGCCACCCAATCCTTTTTTGATCAGTATTTTATCGATTTCTTTGCCGGAGTCAATCGCCTCAATGACGGCACGAATACCGAAAATGAAATCTTCTGTTTTTTTTGAAGGTTTTTGCATGTTACCAGGTTTTCTGTAGTTTCAGCGATTCGTATTCTTCCTGACTTTTTTCCCATTCGCCCATCACTTTTTCAAGCTCGGCTTTTAGTTGGTCATAATTCGCGAAGATTTGTTGATCATGTATGGCTTCAGGAGTAGTCATTTTTTTATCCATGGTGTCCAGCTCGTCTTCCAGTTTCGCAATCTGCTCCTCGGTTTGCTCAATCTGCTTTTCCAGGCGGCTGATGTTTTTATTGATCTCCTTCCGTTCTTCGTAATTGAACTTGGGTGCTTCCTCTTTGGGCTTTTCAACTTCCCGGTGATTGATCTGTTTCGAAGGATTGGCTTTTTCCAGCTCCTTCATCGACTCCATTTTTTTGCGTTGCAGAAATTCGTAAATGCCACCCAGGTGTTGTTTCACCTTTCGGTCTTTGAATTCATAAACGCAATTCACCAACCCATCCAGAAATTCGCGGTCGTGAGATACTACCAATACCGTTCCTTCGTAACTGATCAAGGCTTGTTTCAGGATTTCTTTGGAACGCATATCGAGGTGATTCGTCGGTTCATCAAGCACCAAAAAGTTAACGGGTTCCAGCATCAGTCGAATCATCGCAAGGCGTGATCGTTCGCCACCGGAAAGCACCTTCACCTTTTTCTCAACATCGTCACCTGAAAACATGAAGGCACCAAGAATATCGCGAATTTTTGTTCGAATCTCACCAATAGCAATCTGGTCAATGGTTTCCAGAATGGTGAGGTTGTCATCGAGACGATGTGCCTGGTCCTGTGCAAAATAGCCAATCTTCACATTGTGTCCGATTTTACACTGCCCCTGGTAATCCAGTTCGTTCAGGATGACACGTGCCAAGGTGGTTTTTCCTTCCCCGTTTTTACCCACAAAAGCAATCTTTTCACCTCGCTCCATCATCAGATGAATATCATCCAATACAAGCAAGTCACCGTATTTTTTTGTCAGATGCCGGCAATCAACGACAACGGTTCCCGAACGTTCGGGCGGTTGAAACCGCATGTTCAGGCGTGAGTTGTCTTCTTCTTCAATTTCAATGCGATCCAGCTTCTCAAGCATTTTTGTGCGCGACTGCACCTGCACCGCCTTCGTCGCTTTATAACGAAAACGTTCAATGAATTTTTCAGTGTCCTCAATCAGCTTTTGCTGATTTTTGTAAGCAGCCAACTGCGTTTCCCGATGTTCTTTGCGTAACTCGAGATATTTGGAATAGTTGGCCTTGTAATCGTAAATTTTACCGAGTGAAATTTCGACAGTTCGCTTGGTGACATTATCCAGGAAAGCCCGGTCGTGTGAAACCAGAACGACGGCACCGGAGTAATTCTTCAGAAAATCCTCCAGCCATTGAATGGATTCAATATCCAGGTGGTTGGTCGGCTCATCGAGTAGAAATACATCGGGCTTTTGCAGCAGGATTTTGGCCAGTTCAATACGCATACGCCAGCCACCGCTGAACTCCGATGTGGCCCGGGTGAAATCACTTCGCTTGAAACCAAGTCCGGTGAGTGTCTGCTCAATTTCAGCCTCAAAATTAGCGCCTCCCACTACTTGATAATGATCATTCAGCTCGGTCACCTGCGTAATCAGATGCATGTATTCATCAGATTCGTAATCTTCGCGAGTGGCGATCTGGTGGTTGATATCCTCAATCTGATCCTTAATTTGAAGGATATCGTCGAACGCTTTTTTCGATTCTTCAAATACCGAATGGTTGTCTGCCACATTCATGTGCTGTGGGAGATAGCCCACGCGCACATCCTTGGGAACGACTACCACACCTTCGCTGGGGAGTTGCTGCCCGGCAATGATCTTTAACAAAGTCGATTTACCGGCTCCGTTTTTCCCAACCAAGCCAATACGGTCCTTGGGAGTAATTAAAAATGAAATCTTTTTGAAAAGCTCAAACCCTCCAAAACTGACAACTAATTGATCAACTGAAATCATATGGCTTCAAAATTGAACTGCAAAGATAAGAGAATCCACCGGAAAAATTAAGGACGGAAAAAAGGAACATCAACGATGTATTGCCCTCTATTTTTTGTTGTGGTCTGTCTCTTATTGATAGGGTAATTTTGTCAGCATCTCTGCCAGCTGGTTGATGCCATCACTGAGCTTGTTGCCCGCAACCATTTTGATCATCATACTCATTTCAGCATGAAGCGTTAATTTCATTTTGGTTTGGGAATCGGAAACCGGAAGCAGCTGAATCCAAAAAATGATTTCAACAGGAATGCTGCCGGAACTTGCAATTTTGATGGTGCTTGATGGTTCCCGATTGATGATTCTAATTTCGGATTGTCCCATTCCACTGATTTTGAATCGACAGGAATCCTCATCTGATTCAAAATCAGTAATTTTTATTTGCGGAACCTGTTGGGTGATTTTTTCCAGCAGGCTTTCGTTGAAGTATTGCGCAAGGTGTTCGAAATTAGACAGGTAGTTGTAGACAACTTCCTGGTTATGATCGATGTATTTGATGTCGCTGGTGTATTTACTTAATGCCATAATTTGGTTTTAATCAAAAAAAATCCCCGGAGATAACCGGGGACGTTTATCTGTTATTCGATTTCTTTTCGTATTATTTTCCCCAATTGGCTGGGTCTTCACGCCATTTGTTCAGCGATTCGATTTGCGATTCCTGAATCTCACCCGACTCCAACGCTACATCAAGCAACGTTGTGTAACGGCTCAATGTTGTTAATTCAATGCCTGCTTCTTCAAAATTTTCTTTGGCAATTGGGAAATTGTACGTGAAAATGGCCAACATGCCCAATACGTCACCTCCAAAGTTTGAAATCGCTTCAGCAGCCTTTAAACTGCTCACTCCTGTTGAAACAAGGTCTTCAATGATAACCACTCTTTGACCGGCTTTTAAATCTCCTTCAATGAGGTTTTCCAAACCGTGATCTTTGGGTTTTGAGCGCACGTAGATAAATGGTAGACCAAGTTCCTGGGCAACCAACATTCCATGAGCAATCGCACCAGTTGCAACCCCGGCAATAACTTCAGCCTGAGGATATTGTTCACGGATTAATTTAACAAATTGGTCGCGTACGAATGTGCGTGCATCCGGGTACGATAAAATCTTTCTGTTGTCGCAATATATTGGAGCTTTCCATCCAGAAGCCCAGGTAAATGGGTTTGAAGGTTGGATTTTTATTGTGTTAATTTGTACGAGCTTTTTAGTTACTTCCAGTTGAATGTCTTGCATGATTAAATTGTTTAATACTGAATTTTACACGGCAAATGTACAAAGTTTTTTTTAATGAACACCTGCTGGTTTTTGGGTCTGAAATTGATAATTCACTAAAAGATAACATTGATCAAGTTGTTGAAATAGAGTCATTTGTTGAATTTTTGAAGCTTCTATCAAAATTGGAGAACTTGAAACATGTTGTAAAACTGATTATTGTCAGCAATGAAGGTGATGATGCGCTGAATTTACTGCGTCAAAAGATGACTCAAATTCCGGCAGCAGGCGGGATTGTTTGGAACGAAAGACAGCAATTACTCGTTATTAAACGCTTTGGAAAATGGGATTTGCCAAAAGGGAAAATTGAAACTGCCGAGACGACTGAACAAGCTGCAATTCGGGAGGTTGAGGAGGAATGTGGAATTTCAGGTTTGAAAATATTGAACGAATTACCGGCTACCTTTCACATTTATCGGTCGCCATACATTAAGCAGGAAAACAACTGGGTTTTAAAAAAGACGCATTGGTTTGAAATGGGATATTCTGGGAATGATCTTTTAAAACCACAAATAGAAGAGCAGATCGAAGAAGTGCGCTGGTTCAATCGGGATGAGCTCGACAATGTTTACCAAAATACCTACGGAAACATGCGGCAATTACTTCAAAATTACTTGGATTGATTGCGTAGCCTATCCAGGCGTTTTTGCTTGAGCAGACCAATAAAACGCCTTTCAAAACCATCCAGTGGGTTGGGAGCAGGTGAATAGACCAGCTTCCCATTTTTGTCAATCAGGTAGGCCAACGGAAAATTCATCACACGATATTTGTCCGCAGCTTTATCACTGACAATGTAAAACTTGCCCGGCCAGTTTTGCTGTATGACCCGCTGTTTTTTATCCGCTTCTTCCGGCATGATCAGGTTGATGACGTGAAGTTGGTTCAACACGCTTGGACCCATCTTTTTCAGCTGATCCAAATGTTGACGGCAAATGGGGTTTGAAACTCGTGTAAAGGTCAGGTAAATGTATTTGTCCTCAAAATCACTTAATCGATGTTTGTTGCCTGAAAAGTCGGTCATCGTGATGTCGGGAGCCTGGCTGCCCACTTGCAAATAAGTCAATTTTTCCTTCACTCTGCTGGCAATGGTTTTCTCTAATGACGGCCAGTTGCTGGCTGTAATTTTATCCAACAACCGGAGCAGGCTTGATTTTGGAAACTCTCCCTGGTAGTAGGCATCATTGATGGACTGAAGGATGACCAACCGACTTAAATTGGCATTCCAGCCTTTTGTCTTGGTGAAATAATTTTGAAGCCCATCCAGCTCGGCACGGCCAACCAGAATTTTGAAAGCTTTACCATGCAGGCTGTTACCCTCAAAGGTGAAATAGTTGGTAAACAACTGGTGGAACAATTTAGTGCAGGTTGGAATTTTAAGATTGGGTTTGTGGTCGATAAAATAGGTTTTGACGAAATTTTCTGAATGGCCCTGGTTCAATGCAAATTCAGCTGAAGCCAGCCGGTAAAACTTGTAATTTTCGAAATAAGAGTTGTTCGTTTTGGGAAATTGCTTGCGCAAATGCAGTTGCAATGAATCAACAGCCGCCTCCGAGTGTAGCCGGTAAATTTGGTTGAAATAGCGACTTTCTTCTTTCATATAGGCCACTTCAAACGACTTGATTAGCTGGTTGATATCGCTGTTTGAATTGCCTTTTAATTCGAATGAAATCTCGTCAGGCTTAAAAAATTGACTTCGTTTTTGAGCTTCTGGAACTTTTTTTACAGGAGGAAAAGCCAACTGGTAGTTTGCCCCAGGCGTCAAATAAATAGAAGCGTGATAGGCATCGAACTCAGCAAAACAATAGGTGATTTCTGAAATGTTGAAATGGCTGTTGAAGTTCCCATCGCTGTCAATGTTGATGGTTCCAACCACCTCTTTATTCCCGGAAATGGCATCGGCAAGCCGGTAAAAACTAATGTGATAGCCGCTGTAATCAGGGGCATTGCCTTTCAATGTAACTACTTCATTGCCGTTCGACGTGAATGGTAAAAGCAGAACAACCAATAAAAAGAGTAGTAAATGTTTAATCGTCATCTTTTTTAAATTCGTCCATATTTAAACTGCTGGGCAAAAACATGCTGGCATCGCCGCCATGCAAAATAATATCGCGCACAATGGATGAATTTACGGGAGTGTGTTCTGGTTTGGTCAGCAGGAAAACGGTTTCAATTTCGGGGTGCATTTTTTTGTTGACCTGAGCAATGGCGCGTTCATACTCAAAATCAGCGGACGTTCTCAAACCCCTCAAAATGTAGTTGGCATTCACCTGTCTGGCAAAATCAACGGTCAGCCCTTCATGGCTTTGCACTTCAACCTGAGGGGCGTCTTTAAAAATCTGGTTGATCCACCGGATGCGTTTTTCCAGCGGGAAGAAGGATTGTTTGTTGGTGTTGAACCCAATCATGATAATAATTTTATCAAACATGGGCATTGCTCTGCGTACGATACTTTCGTGACCGATTGTGAACGGATCAAACGATCCGGGAAATATGGCAACACGCTCCATTATTCTCTGATTTTGTTTAGACGTTCAAATATAACGGTAATTCTTTGGAATTATTCGATTGTCTTGGCTTTATTGGCGCTAACAAACAAAATGTTTCCCAGGTCAGAGTAGCCTTCAAAAAACTCGAAGCTGCCTTTAAGCATCTCATTTCTAAAGCCAATCAATGTCAGGTCAGCATCTTCGGAATAGGTTGAAATGACATTTTTTCGGCTTCCCTTTTCGTAGGGAATCATCTCGATGTTCGAAGGACTGATTGGTAATCGCCCGCCTTTAACGAGGTCCAGCAATTGTTGCCGCTTGTCTTCCACATGCTCCTGCGGGAATAGCGCAAACATCTTTATCATCCCTTTCTTCCAATCCGGGTGGCCCAAAATGATGTACCCGAGCAGAATCATCAGGTTGGCGTTCTCAAAATCATCCGGACGAATCCAGATGTGCAGCTCGCGTTTGTACCCGAAACTTTTATAGGAAGTATTCAGAATACATACATCAAAACCCGCAGATTCCATCATTTTGTAGTTGGGCAGAATTTCTTTTAACGTATCTGGCTCACTGCGTGAAAATTCAAACATAATGAGGTTATTACCTTTGCCGGAAATGCCAGAAAGCTGTACCACCTGTGCAATGGCCGATGTATACGATGGAGAAATAATGGTGTCGAGATACACTCGGTTTTTACTGCCGTGGGAGAGGTGGATGAGTCGTTTTAAAGCTTCTTTGGAAGCTTCGGTCGTTTCTTCATTCAGGTAGCCTTTGATGAAATGAATGTAGGTGCCAAATCCGTATTTGAATGAAATCCAGCGCATCACATCAAAAGCGCTGCGACGTTTAAACGTGTCGTGCGAAATGCATACGCCAAATGGACGCCAGCTAACTTCACGGTCTTCTTTGTCGGCTCGTTGCGCGAAGATCTGCAATTGGCGGCTCAATTGGAAAACAACTCCCCGAAACAGCTTGTTCAATCCACGACGTTCTTTACTGTAATGGGTGATGATAAAATAAATCATCGCCATGATGACAACGGAAAACCCCGCATAGATGGCATTCATTTTAAACATGGCCCAGAGTGAAAAAATAGCGCCAATAAATGAGATATACCACTTTGACCGGAAAGTCGGGCGATAAGCCGGGTCCGCAGCGAAATGTTCGAGTAATGATACCATGCAAATGGCTGTGTAGGTGACAATAAAAAACATGGATATAATTTGCGCCACGAAGTTGATATCGCCTATGATGATAAAGAAAAAGGCAATCACGATAGTCACAACAGAGCCATTTATCGGTTCATTGTCTTTTTTCTTTCCTTTGGCAAACCAGTGATTCAGCTTGGTTTGTGGAAATATGTGATCCACACCAATCGCTTGCAACGTCCGTGGAGCTACCATGATGGAACCCAATGCGGAACTAAGTGAAGCTGCCGCTAAACCAATGGGAATGATTGGTCCCCAAATGGCAATGCGTTGCATGATGAGTTGATCAGCCACCAGTTCTTCAGGGGTGGCTGAAATGGTGAATTTATAAGCTGCCGCAATGTATACCAACATACCGGCAATGGTTGCCCATAGTGTTCCCCGGGGGATTGATTTTTTCGGATCTTTTAAATCGCCAGATAATCCCAGTCCGGCAGCCAGCCCGGTGAACGCCGGAAAAATAATGGTGAAGACGAAGAAGAAATTCAGGTTATTGGCAATGTGAGAGTGGAAATGAATTTCTTGTGGTTTAAGAGTCGAATCTCCAATAAAGAAAAACACCAGCGAAGTCACCAGAATGGCAACTACAAGGTAGAGTGCTTTCATGCCCAAATTGGCCCCCTTTGTAAGAATGATGACCGACAGAATCGCCATTGATGGGATGGAAATCCAGCGCATATCATGAATGCCCAGAGAATAGGTGTTATTCAGATAGCTGAGAAGCGGTTCAAATGCCTCGCCAAAAGCGATGATGTAGAAGGCAACCGAGATGGCTTGAGAGAAAAACAGCGCCAGCCCAATAGCTCCACCAATATTCAATCCGAATGAACGGGAAATAATGTAATAGGCACCGCCTCCCTGAACGCGCTGGTTGGTGGCAATTTCCGCAACAGCAAAAGCCGTTGGAATGGTGATGATGTGGCCAATCAGGATGATGCCCATCACACCCCAAAAGCCAACCTGGCCAACTGCCCAGCCAAAACGTAGAAAAAGAATTGCTCCTAAAATTGTGGATAATGCAGTGAGAAACACGGGCATGGTGCCGAACTGCGCCTTTTTATTCACAAGTGATTTAGCCATTAATTTGATTTTATCCAAAGTTAAACGATCGTTCGCGAAATCAAAATAGACGGAATTTATTTTCAGCTCAATGAAGTCGTTACAACTATTTAATTTTTTGTTAGATTTGTCTTCTCAAAAAGTTAAACTAACAAATCAATATGAAGCAGGTCCTCTCAATCGTTATCCCTGTTTATAACGAAGAAAAAACCATTACTCAACTCCTGGATAAAGTTGTCGATGTTGAATTAAAATATGGATTCACCAAAGAAATGATTATCGTGAATGATTGTTCGACTGATAACAGTGTGGAAGTCATCGAAAAGTATATCCAGGAACATGCAGAAGTTGATATTCAGTTTTATCAACAGCCCAAAAACATGGGGAAAGGAGCGGCACTTCACCGGGGAATCAAAGAA
>DATFMO010000109.1:0-2925 GCA_035266925.1 Sunxiuqinia sp.
AGTTCCATGCCATTGAGATCATGTCGTGCCCCGGAGGATGCATTGGCGGCGGCGGCCAGCCCTATCACCACGGTGATGTGGAAGTGCTGCATAAACGTCAAAAAGCGCTGTATTCTGAAGATAAAAATAAAGTGTTGCGCAAATCGCACGAGAACCCATACATCAAAAAACTGTACGAAGAGTTCCTCGGTGAACCCATGAGCGAAAAAGCCCATCATTTGCTGCACACGGAGTACTTTGACAGAAGCTAACTTGAGGAAGTCATTGATGGTCATTCAATTGTCATTAGGTAGTCATTTTATTGTCATTGATAGTCATTAGTTGTAAATTGTTTGACATAAACTTTAAATGACAAAATAATGAAACTGGAAGATTTACAAGTGTATCAAATATCTATGGATTTAGCAGATGAAGTAAATGATCTGGTCATTCAATGGGAAAGCTTTTATAAGTATTCAACGGCTCAACAATTATTGGACGCTGCTGATTCTGTTTCAGCAAATATTAGTGAAGGATTTGGTCGATATCATTATAAAGACCATAAAAACTTCCTCTATTTTTCCAGAGGTTCTCTATTTGAAACAAAAACATGGTTGACCAAAGCTTTCAGAAGGAAATTAATTACTGAAGATCAATTCAATGAGCTTATTGGTAAATACAATTCATTAGGTATTAAATTGAATAATTACATTAATTCAATTGGCCCCAAAAGCTCATAGCATTAGTCAGAAAATTAAACCAATGACAATTAATGACTCAATGACAAACAACAAAAGAGCAAAAAATGATAAAGCTACAAAAACAACAAAAAAAGATGAATCATCCGAAAACTAAAACACAATGCCAAAAATAAAACTTACCGAAAATACGCTAAACCAGATTAAGGAAATCTGTGCTGATTTCAATAACGAGGAAGGGGAACTGATTAATGTGCTACACCAAACTCAAAGCAAATTGGGTTACCTTCCAGCTGAAGTACAGGAAATAATTGCCAAAGAGTTGAAAATGTCAGTAGCCAAAGTATATGGTGTGGTGACATTCTATTCCTTTTTCACCATGCTACCACAGGGAGAGCATCCCATTTCGATTTGTATGGGAACGGCCTGTTATGTCCGTGGTGCCGAACAAGTGCTCACTGAATTCAAACGGCAGTTGAACATTGAAGTGGGACAAACATCGCCTGATGGCAAATTTTCATTGAGCTGCCTGCGATGTGTCGGTGCATGTGGACTGGCGCCGGTTGTTACCGTTGGTGAAAAAGTGTATGGACGGGTGTCGCCTCAACAGGTTAATAAAATTATTGCAGAGTACCAGGAAAACTTTGACGCTAAATCAGCATAAAAGTAAATCCTAATAGTTGGATTCATCCCAGACTTGATCCGGGATCTTTCTAATCGTCTTTCCCTGATCCATGGAGATCCCGGATCAAGTCCGGGATGACAACGATATCTGAAAGGGATGTCATCTTTTTGGAATGATGACATCCCTTCTATTTTCTAAAAATCTTGTTCCCGATGTGTCACTTCGACATTCACCGGGAATTTTTCTTTTAAATGTTTGGCGAGATTCTCTGCAGCGTAGACCGAACGATGCTGTCCACCGGTGCAACCAAAGTTGACACACAGGTTTGAAAAGCCACGCGACAAATAGGTTTTCACCGACTGATCCACCAAGCCAAAAACATTGGCCATAAAAACACCAATCTCTGATTTTTTCTCTAGAAAATCGATCACCGACTGATCTTTGCCCGTTAACTCTTTGTAATCTTCGTAACGGCCGGGATTGTGAATAGCGCGACAATCAAAAATATAACCGCCGCCGTTTCCTGATGGGTCTTCCGGCAAGCCTTTCTTGTAGGAAAAGCTGGTGATCCGAACCGTCAAAGCGCCATCTTGCATGCCAATCTTCCGCAAATAAATGGATTCGCTGATGGCATCCAGCACGTTAAACAGTTCAGGTAATTCTATCGTGATGTTGTTGTTTTCCAATAGGTATTTCAGGTTGTCGAGTGCAAACGGAATACTTTTCAGGAAGTGTTCCTTCTTCTCGTAAAAACCCCGAAAACCGTACGCTCCCATGGCTTGCAGAATGCGGATCAAAACATAACCTGTGAAATACATTTTGAATTTGGATCGGTCGACCTCTTTATATTTTTCCAACTCATCCAGGTAAAAATCGAGCAGTTCATTGCGGACCGGTTGTGGTATATCGGCTTTGGCATCAAACAACAGCGAAGCCAAATCGTATTGCAAAGCGCCCTTTCGTCCTCCCTGGTAATCGATGAACGACACCTTGTTGTCGTGCAGCATGATGTTGCGCGACTGAAAATCACGGAACATGAAAAAGTCATTTTCAGCATCCAGCAAAAAATTGCTGAAGTTCTGAAAATCATCTTCCAAGGCCTGCTCATCAAACGGTATTTTGGCAAGCTTCAGAAAATAATACTTGAAATAATTCAAATCCCACATCATCGATTGTTTGTCGAAAGCCGCCCGTGGGTAACAAACATCGTAATTGATCCCTTTTCCAGCCACCACCTGAATCTTCGGCAATTCCTGCAAAACCTTCTTGTACACTTGGGTGACCTTTTCTGAAAAACCTTCCAATTCGCGGGTACGAACCAGGTAGTCAAACAAAGTCAACGATCCCAAATCTTCCAGGATGTAACAAGTTGAATCGTGATTGACCGTATAGATTTCAGGAACAGAAATGCCTTCGCTAAAAAAGTGACGTGAGAATTCCAGGAAGGCCTTATTTTCGCGCACATCAGCATTGTAGGCGCCAAGCGCCTGGTGATTTTCACTTTTTATGCGACAATATTCCCGGTACGAACCAGACGCCGGCAACACTTCAAAAGCAGTCATTTCTTCCTGAAAATGACCTTCATAGATTCGAATCAGTTCTTCTTTTATCTTTAACTCCAAA
>DATFMO010000110.1:0-2153 GCA_035266925.1 Sunxiuqinia sp.
CTCGAATTTCATGTTCATGTTTCGCATATTAAAGAAGATTTTCCTCCTGAGTTGGGCATGACCGCCATCCCTGAGTATTTGGCCGAGTTGAAAGCCAATGAAGTAATTCGCAAGCTGGATGGAAATTGTTTGGTGATTGCCGCTGATACCATTGTGTGGAAAGATGAAACGGTTTTGGGGAAACCCAAAGATCGTGATGAAGCCATCAGATTGCTTCAAAATTTATCGTCCAGTCAACACCAGGTGATTACCGGAGTGAATATCCAATCGGCAGAGAAAAAATACTCCTTTCATGCCGTTACCGAGGTTTGGTTTGATGACTTAACTGATGATGAAATTGAATTTTATGTCGATCAATACAAACCCTACGATAAAGCCGGCGGATACGGAATTCAGGAATGGATCGGCTACATCGGAATTAAGAAAATAGAAGGCTCATTTTTCAATGTTATGGGACTGCCAATCCATAAGGTTTACCAATTTTTAAAGATGTTTTAAACCAAAAATAGTTACAGAAGAGCGTCGCCAATGCTTTCAAAAAACCAACGAATCAAATTGACGATTGAGCGATGCTGAAAATCAATCCGAAATGAAACAAAAGATCAAACTTCTTGTCCCCTTCCTTTTCCTCCTTTTGAACATTTTTACCGCTTGTAAAACCGGTCCGGTGAAGGTTGGACTGCTGATGCATAGTCTTTCCGGCGGACGATGGGAACGCGACAAAGAGCTGATCACGAAAGATTTGGAAGCACAAGGTGCGGAGGTGGAGTTTCGTTTGTGTAACAAGGACCAGGCCTTGCAAAATAAACAGGCTCAAGAGCTTGTCAATGATGGTGTTGATGTATTGATCGTTGTTTCTGCCGATCAGAACAAATCCGCACAGATTGTAAAAATGGCGCATGAAAAGGATGTTAAAGTCATTGCATACGATCGCTTGATAAAAAATTGTGATTTGGATTTTTATGTATCCACAAACAGTTTGCGAGTTGGAGAGGAACAAGCCCGTTATATGACATCCATCTACCCAAACGGGAATTACGCGCTCATTATCGGAAATAAGCACGATAATAATGCCTTGCTGCTATTTATCGGGCAAATGAATGTTCTTCAAAACAAGGTGGAGTCTGGCGATATTCATATCGTTTACAGTGAATATACCAACGATTGGAGTTCCGAAGAAGGATACCGGGCAGCCAAGGACGTTTTGCAACAGACCAATAACCAGGTAGATGTGATTATTGCTGGCGCCGATCAGCTAGCGTACGGTATCCAACGTGCCTTAAAAGAAGCCGGGCTTCTTGGGAAAGTTGGGATTGTTAGTCAGGATGCGGACTTGAAAATTCTACAGTCGATTGTTAAAGGAAACCAAACGGCAACCATTTACAAACCGTTGGAGAAAATGGCTCAGAAGGCTGCAGATTTAGCGGTGAAGTTGGCCAAAAATGAGAAGATTGATAAAGACTACACAACTGAAAGCAATGGAAAGAGATTGGTTCCGTCTTACGAAATGGACCCTGTTTTAGTCAACAAGGATAACATGTCTTCCACAGTTATTGCCTCAGGTTTTCATACATCGCAAGAAATCTATCAATAATTTGTACTCCTTTCAACATGAAATGATTTACGAACGATCGCTGTGAAAAAGATATTCTTTTTTTTGATTGGTTTATTTTTCGCCGGTTCTATTTTCGCGAAAGAAGGCATGTGGGTGCCCAATTTGCTTCAAAAATACACGATTGAAGACATGCAAAAGATGGGCTTTCGCCTGTCTGCCGATGACGTGTACAGTATCAATCACAACAGTTTGAAAGATGCCATCGTTATTTTTGGCAGAGGTTGTACCGGAGAGATAATCTCAGATCAAGGCCTTTTGTTGACCAACCATCACTGCGGCTTTTCAGCCATTCAATCACACAGTTCGATCGATCACGATTATTTGACCAATGGTTTTTGGGCCATGTCGAAAGATGAAGAATTGCCCAATCCAGGTTTGACTGCCAAATTTCTGGAGCGAATGGAGGATGTGACCGATTCCGTTTTTGTAGGAACAGATTCACTTTCCGGAGAACAGTTGCAAACAAAGCTGAAGGAGAATATTGCAGAAATACACCAAGCGGCTAGTGACAGTGGAAGGTATGAAGCTGTTGTAAAAC
>DATFMO010000111.1:0-10970 GCA_035266925.1 Sunxiuqinia sp.
TACTACCTAATTGTAATCCAGATTCAATCTGATTTTATAAACTGAAGCCAAAATCTTCTTGTAAACTTTAAATTATTAACTAGATTTACAAGGAAGAAAAAATTCAGCATGAAAAGAATGAACAAATATGCCGGAAAATGGTGGTGGCGCTGCTGGTATTAGTTGCGTAAACAACCTATTCGGTATCAAAATATTAAGGCCATGTTGTTTACGCAGCGTGGCCTTCTCTTTTCTGAAATTTTAAACCAATAATAAACAAAATCAATTATGGCTAGACAAAAGAAGATCTTTTTGGATGAGGCCGACATGCCGAAACAATGGTATAACCTGGCGCCGGACCTTCCAACCCCTTTAAATCCACCTCTCGGACCAGATGGAAATCCTGTTTCACCCGACATGCTTGCTGCGGTGTTCCCAATGAATTTGATTGAACAAGAGGTGAGCCAGGAGCGCTGGATCGATATTCCGGAAGAAATCAGGCAAATCCTTTTTCGTTGGCGCCCGAGCCCGCTGATTCGTGCCTACGAGCTGGAAGAGGCACTGGGTACTCCGGCAAAGATCTATTATAAAAACGAAGGTGTTTCGCCGGCAGGAAGTCACAAACCCAACACGGCTGTTGCACAAGCTTGGTACAACAAACAGTTTGGCATCAAAAAACTGACGACGGAAACCGGCGCCGGACAATGGGGAAGTGCCTTGTCATTTGCCTGTTCCATTATCGGTGGAATCGAATGCAAAGTGTTTATGGTTCGGGTGAGTTTTGAGCAGAAGCCATTCCGCAAAATGATGATGAACACCTGGGGCGGCACTTGCATTTCTAGTCCGAGTACTGAAACCAAGGCTGGACGCGATATCCTGGCTCAATTTCCTGATACGCCGGGGTCCCTGGGAATTGCGATCTCAGAGGCTGTGGAAGCTGCAGTGAGCGACCCAACCGGACAGACTCGTTACTCGCTGGGTTCTGTGTTGAATCACGTCATGCTTCATCAAACAATTATCGGGCTGGAAGCCAAAAAGCAGCTGGCCAAAGTGGGTATTGATAAACCTGATGTGGTGATTGGATGCTGCGGCGGTGGAAGTAACTTTGCAGGCCTTTCTTTCCCATTCATTAACGATAAAATTAATGGCGCCGACATCCAGGTGATTGGGGCCGAACCATTTTCGTGCCCAACACTGACCAAAGCGCCTTTTATTTATGACAATGGTGATGTTGCTCAAATGACTCCGTTGCTGGCGATGAACAGTTTGGGACATAATTTTATTCCTGCACCGATTCACGCCGGTGGTTTGCGATATCATGGCATGGCACCGCTGGTGAGCGCTGCTTTACGCGATGGATTGATGGAAGCGCAGGCGATCCACCAAAGCGAATGTTTTGAAGCGGGCTTGTTGTTCTCAAAAACCGAGGGAATTATTCCAGCTCCTGAAACAACACATGCTATCGCGGCTACGATTCGTGAAGCTAAAAAGGCGAAAGAAGAAGGCAAGGAGAAAACAATCCTGTTCAACTTTAGTGGACACGGTTTAATGGATTTGGTGGGCTATGACAAATACCTGAACGGTGAATTACACGATTACGAATACCCGGAATCGGAAATTGCCCAGAACCTGGAAAAACTGAAAGGTTATCCATTGCCCAAATAGGGATTGACTTCAAGCAATATTGTAAATCGAGGAAGTCTTCCTAATTTTAGGAGGACTTTTTTGATTTACAGGAATAATTAAATTTAGACATGATACATCAATTTATTCAAAAATATGCCATAGCATTGGGAATGCTGACACTTTGTGCTGCATTGGTTGTCAATCAATTTTTTAACGATAATGAGAACCTTGATTTCCTGGCTGGCTTGCTGTTTGGTATGTCCTTCGCGTTTAACTTAACCGGCTTGCTTCAGTACCGGAAAAAGCGTTTGGCGCAATCAAAAAAAGATCAGTAAGTTTTATTCATAGTTGCGTTGAGGTTGCCTGATGGATTTTCTGTAACTTTGCCCGCAAATTTATAGTCAATGGAATCAACTCGTCAGCAAAAAATAAGCCGGCTGTTGCAAAAGGAACTTGCCGAAATTTTTCAGAAAGAAAGTCGAACGATGTTCATGGGCAAAATGATCAGCGTAACTGTTGTGCGTGTCACCCCCGATCTGGCTTTGGCCAGATCCTACCTGAGCATCTTTCCTTCGGACAATACTCCTGAAGTATTAAAACAAATCCGTATTGCCAACCCGAAAATTCGTGGCCTATTAGGACGAAAAGTGGGGAAACAACTGCGTGTGATTCCCGAACTGGAATTTTACATTGACGACAGCCTTGATTATATTGACAATATTGACCGCTTATTAAATTCTTAAACATGCAGTACGACCCAATCAAACGCTCTCTGGGTAAGGTTTTCAACCAAAATCCTTTATTAAGAAAAATTTTTTACCGCCTGCTTGACTGGCTTTTACTTCGCTCCTGGCACATTCGTAAAGAACTTCGCAAATTGCAAACCGACGGGCTTCAAAGCCCGGTTATTTTTGATGCCGGTTCCGGTTTCGGGCAGTATTCATACCGGATGGCAAGTTTGTTTCCACAATCGAAAATTACCGCTGCCGATATCAAGCCGGAGCAGATTGAAGATTGTAGCCAGTTTTTTGGCAAAGTTGGTAAAGCTGATCAGGTAAAATTCCAGTATGCTGATTTGACCAAACATGTTGAAAAAGAAAAATACGATCTGGTACTTTCAGTCGACGTGATGGAACATATCCTGGAAGATGTTACGGTATTTGAAAACTTCTGGCAATCCATGAAAAAAGGCGGTGTGTTGTTGATCTCTACACCATCTGATCAGGGTGGTTCCGATTCGCATGACCACGACCATGACGAAGGCGGTGTTCATGGTTTTATTGACGAGCACGTCCGCGATGGGTACAACATTCAAGAGATTGAAGACAAACTGAAAAAAGCTGGATTCAGCAAGGTGGAAGCTCGCTATTCTTACGGTTGGCCGGGAAAAATCTCCTGGAGATTATCTATGAAATACCCGATCCAGATGTTAGGCGTCAGCAAACTATTTTTCATACTTCTTCCGTTTTATTATTTGATCGCTTTTCCGGTTTCGGTGGTGTTGAATTACCTCGATGTTGGTATTCATCATCCAACGGGGACCGGCTTAATTGTTAAAGCCTATAAGTAATTGAAACTGGCCTTTTACATAGCGCGTCGTTACCTGGTCTCCAAAAAATCAGCCAACATTGTGAATCTTATTTCGGCTATTTCGGTGATCGGCGTTGCGATTGGTACTACGGCCTTGATTGTTGTCCTTTCTGCATTCAACGGGATTGATCATTTCATTGAAGGCATGCTTTCCAGTTTCGATCCCGACCTGAAAATTACTGTTGCCCAAGGGAAAAGCTTTTCTTTGAATGATGCGGATTTTGATTCGGTGATGCATTTGAATTCCGTTGCGATGTACGAGCCGGTTGTTGAAGGCAATGCATTGCTGCGGTACGAAGACCGTCAAAAGTATGCTGTCGTGAAAGGTGTTGGGCTCAACTACAATTCGTTTTGTGGGTTGGACAGTATGATGATGGATGGCCAATTCCTGTTGCGGAAAGATGGGCAGAATTGCGCTGTGACTGGACAGGGAGTGAAAGAAGACTTGTCGATCGGTTTTTCATTTGTGAGTCCGATTGAGGTTTTTGTACCTCGCAAAGATTTTAAGAATCGTATCAATATTGACCAGTCGCTGAATCGTGGCTACGTGTTTCCTTCCGGCTCATTTTCGGTAGAACAAGATATTGACAGCAAATATATTTTGGTGCCTCTTGAGTTTGCCCGCAAGCTTTTTGAAATGGAAAGTCGAGTCACTTCGCTTGAATTAAAATTGAAAAAGCAGGGCGATCTTGGACAGGTGAAAGCGCAGGTGCAGAAAATCCTTGGGGATAAATTTGTAGTGAAAGACCGGTACGAACAGCACGAATTTTTATACCGGGTCATGCGGTCTGAAAAGTGGACCAGCTTTTTGATTCTCAGCTTTATCCTCGTCATTGCTTCATTTAATTTACTGGGCTCACTCACAATGATAATCATCGATAAGAAAGACGACATCAGAATCCTTGAAAGCATGGGAGCCAGTAAAAAGTTAATTCGTCGCGTCTTTTTGTTTGAAGGCTGGATGATCTCCTTTTCCGGAGCACTCGGCGGCCTAATTCTTGGGATTGGGCTGGTGTGGGCTCAAACAAATTTTGCATTGCTCAAATTACCCAAAAGTGGCTCATTTGCCCTCGCAGCTTATCCTGTCGAATTGAAGTTCGTGGACGTTGTTGCGACCTTCCTGATTGTAGTCTTGATCGGCTTTTTTGCTGCCTGGTATCCGGTTCGAAGCCTTGCCAAAAATCAAATTCAGGATTGATCGAAATTAGTTGAACTGAATTCCCGATACAATTATCAGAAGTTTATTTATTGAATTGAATTGTGTTGCCCTGTTTTTCGTACCCTAAAGCTGAAAATTGCGGTTGGGTGGGCAATTCAAATGAATAATCGTTGGCTTAGACTTCCAAAGAATGATTCTATTTCTGTTTATTAATTCTAAATTTAACGTTAAATAAATGTTAATCAAAATGTATTATGCTTAACTTTGTCTTAACACAAAAATTTATTCACATCAAATTAGAAAAGGAGGGAAATATGAAAAAGGTTGGTTTATTATTCAGCTTATTGATGCTGTTTGCATTATATACACAAGCCCAAAATATTAATGAAGTAAATGGTGTTTATTACGCCGAATCAATACCTTATACCGGAACGTATACCAAGTATTTTGACAATGGAAATACTGAGATGCAAATGAAGTTGGATAAGGGAATTAAAAACGGAGAGGTGAAGATTTATTTTGAAAATGGTAAACTCAAAGAAATTCGTCATTACAAGAATAATGAGATGGATGGAACATGGATTACCTATAACCAGAAGGCACAAAAAGTCGCTTTAGCAAATTATAACGAGGGCGTTAAAAATGGGAAATGGATGATCTGGGATGACAATGGTAGCCTGATCTATGAGATGAATTACAAGGATGGCCAAAAGGTTTGCACGTGGAAGAAGTACGATGCAAAAGGTCAGGTAGTTAGCGAACGAATATTCTAGAATCAGGTTGTGAGAATGAAAAATAGGGACCAAACATTTGGCCCCTATTTTTTATGCGTTTCTTTTTGTAATTATCGTTTCATAATGCCGTAGCATACGATTTTTAAGATGTTGTCGACACTTTTTTCCAGGTTGACCGAGCCATAATTTCCAGCAGACAATGGCATTTCGAGGCCTTTAATTGCCGTGGTGATGCCAATGGCAGCCAAGGTGAAGTCATAAATTTCGAATTCATTTTTACGCACACCTTCAATCAGGATTCGTTTGATCATACGAATTTCTTCCTGGTCGTATTTGTCCTTGATGTTGTCGATGAACTCAATGGCTGTAACATCGTTTTCCATGGCGTGGTAGAAATTGGCCAATCCCCGATAGGTAGTCAGTTTGGTGAGAATGTATTCCCGTAGTTTTTCAACCGGGTCGGTGTTACGAAGAACAACTTTTTCCAATTCGCGTTTCAGCAAATCGACCTCTTTCATGATCACCGCCTGAAAAAGGTCTTCTTTACTTTCGAAATAGTAATACAAAGAACTTTTTCCTTTTCGAACAGCATTGGCGATATCGTCAAGTGTTGTCTTTTTGTAACCGTATTTGCTGAAAATTTCCTGGGCGATTTTCAGGATGTTTTCGCGGTTGGCATCTCGCTTGTTGACTCCGTTTTGAATATTCATCACCATCGGGTATTCATTATTTCAGGGTAAATATATTCAATTTTTCGAATAATTGAACCTCTTTTTTGAAATGAAAAAAATGATTAGCCTTCAATTAGTTTAAAATCAAGTTGTTTTCGTTCCAAATTGGCTCTGGTAATTTCGACTTTGACATTTTCACCCAGTTGGTAAGTCTTGTTTTTATGTCGTCCGACGAGGCAATAATTTTTTTCGTCAAACATGTAAAAATCATCATCCAATTCACGGATTGGAACCATGCCTTCACACTTGTTTTCCAATTCAACGTAAATACCCCAATCGGTGATTCCGGAAATGACGCCTGGGAAAACTTCACCAATATGGTCTTTCATGAATTCTACCTGTTTGTATTTGATGGAAGACCGCTCAGCATTGGATGCCCGGGTTTCCATTTCCGAGGAATGGTGGCACATGTCTTCGTACTTTTGAGCATTGGCCGATCGTCCACCATCCAGGTAACGTTCAAGGAGTCGGTGCACCATCACGTCCGGGTAACGACGGATGGGCGATGTGAAGTGGGTGTAATATTCGAAGCCCAGCCCGTAGTGCCCAATGTTCCGGGTCGAATATTCGGCTTTGGCCATGGATCGAATGGCCAGCGTTTCAATCACATTTTGCTCATTTTTACCTTTAATGGTGTCCATCAACTTGTTCATCGATTTGGAAATTACCCGTGAACTGGTCGTTTGAATATCGTAGCCAAATTTTTTAATGAAGTGGTTAAAGTTGTCCAGCTTTTCAGGATCAGGCTTATCATGGATGCGGTAGACAAATGTTTTGGCCTGTTTCTTCGTTTTCTGTTTCCCAATAAATTCAGCCACCTTTTTGTTGGCCAGCAGCATGAATTCTTCAATCAGTTTGTTGCTGTCTTTTGATTCTTTGAAGAAAACAGACAGCGGTCGTCCTGTCCCTTCTTCAATTTCAAATTTCACTTCAATCCGGTCAAAAGCCAGCGCTCCGTGTTTAAAACGGTCGTCACGCATTTTTACAGCGAGGTTTTGTAAGGTCAATACTTCGTCTTTTAAGTCGCCCTCCCCAGTTTCAATAATTTGCTGGGCCTCTTCGTATGTGAAACGCCTGTTGGAATGGATGACTGTTCGACCGAACCATTGATCGACAACTTCGGCATCATCCGTCAGGTGAAAAACAGCTGAATAGCATAGCTTGTCCTCATTGGGGCGCAAACTGCAAACGCCGTTGGATAGTTTTTCCGGCAACATGGGAACCACGCGGTCCACCAGATAAACAGAAGTTGCCCGGTCATACGCTTCATCATCTAAAATGGTATTGGGAACAACATAATGGCTCACGTCGGCAATGTGGACGCCTACCTCCCAAAGGCCATTTTTGAGCTGTCGTATAGAAAGCGCGTCGTCAAAGTCTTTAGCATCTTCCGGGTCAATGGTGAAGGTCGTCACATCACGCATGTCACGTCTGTTCTTGATTTCCTCTTCCGGGATTTCCAGTGGAATTCGCTCAGCAGCTTTGAGCACATTCTCGGGAAAGCGAATTGGTAAATCATATTCGGCCAGGATGGCATGCATCTCTGTTTCATTTTCACCCGTATTACCCAGCACCTCAATGATTTCACCAAATGGATTTTTGGCTTTTTGAGGCCATTCGGTGATTTTGCCAATGGCTTTTTGTCCGTCTTTGGCGCCATTCAGCTTTTCAGTTGGAATGAACAAGTCGAAACCAACTTTGCCGACGGGAACGAGGAATGCGAAATTTCGCGAGCGTTCAACAACACCAACAAAGGTTGTTTTTGCCCGTTCAAGAATCTCGGAAACTTCCCCTTCGAGCTGGTGCTTTTTACGCCTTGCATAAAGGTAAACGCGCACCTTGTCGCCTTCCATGGCATGATTCAGGTTGCGCTGTGAAACCAGAACCGGTTGATCAACTTCTTCTGAGTTGATAAAGGCAAATCCCTGAGGTTGCAGTTCAACATGTCCACAAATATATCCTCCACGGGATTTCAACTTAAATTTCCCCCTTTGCACCTGTTCCAGGTTTTCATTTTCTGTCAACTCATCAAGCACGACGTTGATCAACTTTTTGGTCTCCATGTCCTTTATTCCAATCAAACCCGCCAACTGCTTGTAGTTGTATGTTTTTTTAGGGTCACCGTAAAAAATGTCAAGGATGGTCTTTTTGAGTTGTTTTTTATTGAAGGTGGAAAGTTTATGTGATTTCTTCTTTTTGTTTTTTTTCTTCTTTGCCATTTGTTAAAATATTTTTTCTGAAGTTAGCGGAATATCAATGAAATAGAAAAGGGGAAAGCATGAAAATTACCTTCCCCTGAAAATTTTTAATATTGAATTTTACTTCGTTGCATACATTGATTTTAAAGGGTAAATATCCAATTTGTCAACCAGAAGTTCACCTCCTGTATTGAATAAAACAAGCCTGTCGGCATCTGGTTTGGCCGTGTAGCAAAAGCTCATCACAACTTTTCCGTTGTTACCGAATATTTCGATGGATGTTCGGTCGAGTAAAATTTCAAGTTGAATTTTTCCATCTTCCGGAGTGAGAATGACACCTTTCCCCATGCAAGAGAGGATGTTTCTCTTGGCATCGTATTGAATTTGCACTCCGTCGTCCTTTTTTGAGTGACGAACAACAAATCCAAAGTTGTTCACGGATTTCAACGTAAATATTCCTTTAATATCCAGGCAATCACCTTTTACGCCTTTTACCAGGTTTTTATTCAATCCGGGGATCAGGTTTTTATTTTCCCACGAATCGGGCTTTTCGCGAAGAAGTGCAATTTCTTTCACAGGGGTTCGCGTCAAGCGAATGCCCTCCGTGTAAGTTTTCAACGATAACTCACAAGGGAAATTCATTTGCCCGTTAAATGGCATGTTAGGATACTTACCACCGCGCATCCAGGCCATTTGGATGGTGCGTCCATCAGAACTGGAAATGTTACTGAAAGTTTGTGTGGCGTAGTAGTTGGCACCGTAATCACCTGGGAATTTCGGTGTTTGAGGAGTGAAATGTTTGCCATCAAAGGTTCCCATCATGTACGATCCATCGCCATCAAATACAACCCATCGGGTGTCGTCGGGATGCCGGTTCACCGGTAATTCAACCATGTCAGGACACTCGTAGAACCCAGCGAGGTGGCTTTCAAAATGCCAATCAACCAGGTTGTCAGAGCTGTAAATCGAAAAACCTTGCGCACTTTTCTGTCCTTCAGGCATGCGCCACAACAGCATGATGTATTCTTGCCCTGGCCCGTACCAGAAAACTTTGGGGTCGCGAGCGTCGTCTTTTTCATCAAAAGGGATGACCGGGTTGCCCGTATACTTTTGCCAGGATCGCCCTTTGTCAGTGCTGTACGCAATTCGCTGTCCACAACCATGACTGGTATAAAAAAGTACAATGGTTGGTGTGTCGCCTTTTTGCAGTCCAAGCACATTTTTGTGATCAACAATGGCTGAGCCTGACCAGGCGGTGCAGTATTCTTTGTCTTCAGAATTATTGTCTGCTGTTATAGCTACTGGCATATGTTTCCAATGAATCAGATCCGTGCTGATAGCATGTCCCCAGTTCATATAGCCCCACTCATTACCTTTGGGATTGTGCTGGTAAAAAAGATGGTATTCACCATCTAAATAAACGAGTCCATTGGGATCATTCATCCAATTTTTTTCCGGAGTGAAATGAAATTGTGGGCGGTATTCTTCGTTATTAGGATGTTTATCGGATTTTGCAGCAATGAGAATTAAAAATAAACTGAATAGAATGAGCAGGTTACGTGAACTTTTCATTGGAAATTTGTTTTTAATAATCATGAAGGCAAATTAGTGAAAATAACCCTATAATGCTTTTATTTTTAAGCTGAATATTGAATTGTGAAGAATGAATAAGTTAGTTTTTGTTGTAACGTTCTCGTTGATTGCGATTTCTGCATTTCCTCAAGCCGAATGGCAAAAGCACGGGATCAAAATCCCACCTCCTATTTGCTATGCCTCCGGGCAAACACATAAAAGCTTCGTTCCTGCTCCCGAAGAATATTTGAAACGGTTGAAATCAACAGCAGCTCAAAAATCCACGATCCACGTTACTTATGTCAACTTCCCGGCCAATGTGCAAAGTGCTTTTCAGGCAGCCGTGAATATTTGGGAAACCCTGATTTCATCACCAGTTACAATAAACCTAACTGCCCGATGGACAAGCTTGGATACGGGTGTGCTAGGAAGTTGCGGTCCGTATGCGTATTACGAAAATTTTGATTCGGCTCCGGTGAAGGATTGTTATTACCCGGTTGCATTGGTTGAAAAGCTGGAAGGCAGGCAAATAACTGGTCGCAACACCCCGGACATGATCGCTCAATTCAATAGCGATTTTTCCAATTGGTACTTTGGAACTGATGGAAAAACGCCGGTTGGAGATTACGATTTTATGACAGTCGTCCTCCATGAAATTGGTCATGGGCTGGGATTTACGGGCTTCTTTTTTGAGCAGAACGGACTGGGAACTTACGGCGATGTTTTGCCTTTCCCCGGAATTTTTGACGAATACGTCATCAATGGAAGTGCCCAAAAGCTTGTTGACACGACCCTGTTTGCTCGACCTTCAACCGAACTGGCACAACAGTTTACCTCTAATAGTTTGCATTATAAAAGTGAAACGGCTTTGATGGGAAGCACCAATGGAACATATCCAAGGCTTTACGCACCCTCTGCATTCAACGATGGTTCAAGTCTTTATCACCTGAATGAAGCCACTTATCCATCCGGAACCCTCAATTCATTGATGACGCCTTTTTTTGCCAAGGGAGAGGCGGTCCATAATCCAGGGCCGTTGACCATGGGAATTTTCGCAGACATGGGATGGAATTTCACGCGTATCATTCACAATAAAATTCAGGATCGCGAAACAGTTACCGGACCAATTCCGGTGAACGCAGAAATTACCACTGATTCGGGAATCGACAGTTCTTCGGTGAAGCTGGTTTATTCAACGGATGGTTTTCAAACAACCCATGTTGTTCCGTTGACCTATGATATCCGGCAGAAACTGTTTACAACAGACTGGACTGGCTTGAACGATGGTGTATACGATTATTACATCTCGGTGACCGATGATCAGGGACGGAAATATTATGCGCCGGCTGATGGTCCCGCTGATTATTTTGAGTTTGTCATT
>DATFMO010000112.1:0-2472 GCA_035266925.1 Sunxiuqinia sp.
ATCAGGGCTGCAAAACGTTTGGGCGCCAGTTTCGAAACCAATGATAATCCCATTGGGCTCAGGCAAAGTTCGCCAACCGTGATGACGCCGTACACACCAAACAACCAACCCACAGATGCTTTTTCGGCTCCATTGCCGGAAAGGACAGCAGCTGCTACCATCACCAACCATGAAATAGCGGAAATGAGCATTCCCCAGGCAATTTTCCCCGGCGTGGAAGGTTCCTTTCTTCTTCGGCCTAAAAAGGTGAAAAAGGCGACTACAAGAGGCGTCAGGATTACCACAAAAAATGGATTGATGGACGCCTGTAATTCGGTGGGCCATAGTTCAAGTTTTCCGTAATTTTCACGATTATCTTTATTGACAGCTTTCCATTCTTTTTCTGAAATATCGGCAGGTTTTCCATCCAAATTGCCGGTCGGGAATTTTCCGCTATAGTTGTCGAAATAGTAACTCGGGCCAATTTCAGTACCTCTATCTTCGCCGTGTAAGCCAACCAACTTCCGTTCCCGCGGTACAGTCGATACTTCTTCGGTGCTGGCGATCGTGTTGATCACATTTTCCATTTTTGGTCCCAATTGGCGGTCGGTATTGTTCTTTGCCCAGTAGGTGAGTGCCGATCCATTTTGGTGAAATACCGCCCAAAAGATGATCACCACACCAAAGATGGATAACAAGGCAGCGATGGGAGCTTTTTCTTCTTTATCAGCCGTCCGCCAGGTATTAAAAAAGAAATACAACACTGGTAGGCAGAAAAAGATAAAAGCATCGTTGGAGTCGGAGCCAAATAGATTATCCGGGATGATCCAACCGATAGCGGCGGCAGCAAAAGCCGGCAAGAATAAAACGATCATGATGCGAGCCAATGTGAGGTCGCCAGCACGTTTGGGTGAAATTTTATCGGCTGCCTTAATTTCGGGCACACGCCAGTTTCCAAAGGCAAACCAGATCATTCCCAATAACATGCCAATACCCGCAGCGGCGAAGGCCCAGCCCCAGCCGTAGGTCAGTCGAAGCCAAGCAGCTACAAAGTTGCACACGAAAGCTCCAATGTTGATTCCCATGTAAAAAATGTTGTAGCCCGAGTCTTTTAAATGCTCGTATTCCGGTTTTTCGTAGAGCTTACCAAGGAGCACGGATACATTGGGTTTGAACATTCCGTTTCCCAGAATAATCAATAAAAGGGAAAGGTAAAAAGCCATCATGCTGTTGGGGATTGACAGGCCAATGTAGCCTGCAGCCATCAGAAATCCGCCAATGTAAATGGATTTTCGGTAACCCAGAAAACGGTCAGCCATCAGGCCTCCAAAAAATGGTGTCAAATAAACTAATGCCAGGTAGGTGCCGTAAATATCGGCTGCTTCCATGTTGCTCATTCCCAGCCCGGCAAATTTTGCCGACTCCGGAGCAATCATGTACAAGGTGAAAATGCCCAGCATCAGGTAGTAGCCAAAGCGTTCCCACATCTCAGTAAAAAAGAGGATCATCAATCCCCTGGGATGTTTGTTTTTCGCCATCGTGAATTTGGTTTTAGTTTCTTACTTCTGCAATTATAAGTGGATTACAAGATAAACAAAATGACAAAACCCCAAAAAAGGCCCGTGCTATCGTTGAATGATTTTAGGTTTTGAGCATAAAAAACCCGGATCAAAACCCGGGTCTTTCAATATTTTTATAATGATTGATTATCGAATTCCCTTCATCATTTTTTTCAGCCAGGGAGAAAGCGCTACCAGAATAGCGGCGACTATGGCCGATTGAATAGCAATCAGCCAAAAAACCTGGATGTCACGGTGAAGTGCATGTTGCAAATCAATGGAGATGGCTTTCATCTGGGAGGCTACAAAGTTACCGGCAGCAAACGACCCGAGCCAAACGCCCATCATGGTTGATACCAGTTTGGGAGGAGACAATTTTGTAACCATTGATAGACCGATGGGGGACAAACAAAGCTCACCAAATGTATGAAGCATGTACACGAATACAAGCCAAAGTGGGCTGATTTTTAATAATCCACCATCAACGCCTCCAGTTGTTGATTTGGTGTAGCCAATGGCCATCACCACAAATCCAAGGCTAAGCAGGATCATTCCCCAGGCAAATTTCATCGGGGTGTTGGGATTAAGGTTTTTCTTGTCCAATTTAAGCCACATAACACTGAAAATCGGGGCGAAAATTAAAATACAGATGGAATTAATACTTTGAAACCAACTTGCAGGAATTTCCCAGTTTCCAATCAGGCGTTGTGTATTGTCGCGGGCGAAAATGTTAAAGGTTGTTCCGGCCTGTTCAAAACCGCTCCAAAAGAAAATGTTGAAGACGGCCAAAATCAAGATAACGGCAACGCGGCTCCATTCCGTTTTTCCGTTGGTTCCACGGAAAATATTAATCGCCAAATAAGCAAGGCCGCCAACGACGACGATGTCAATTATGGTGTCACTAATGGCTGTTGGAATGTTGTTCCATCCAAAT
>DATFMO010000113.1:0-10736 GCA_035266925.1 Sunxiuqinia sp.
AAATTTCCTGTCCGGTTGCTTTGCCATAATTCACCAACACCAGCGCCTGCTTTTCATGTACGCCGGCATCGCCTTCCCGATAACCTTTCCACCCACATTGATCGATCAGCCAACCAGCAGCTAATTTGTTTTTTCCATTCCCGGCATCGTAGACCGGCATATCTGGATGCTCCGCCTGCAAATGCATAGCCTCTGAATTATCAATCACGGGGTTTTTAAAGAAACTACCGGCATTCCCCAGCTCTTCGGGGTCGGGTAATTTTGACTGACGAATGGCAATCACGGCATCGCGAACAGCTTGTTGGGTGAGCATTCCCCGCTTTTCCACTTCAGCTTTTAAATGGCCATATTCCAGTTTGAAATCGGCAAACTTTTCCAGGCGGAAAACCACTGAAGTAACGATGAATCGGTTCTTTAGCTCGTGTTTAAATACACTGTCACGATAAGCAAACTGGCATTCTTCAGCTGGTACACTATAATTGGTCATCGTTTTTAAATCGAAGCCATTCACGGTATCCACAAAATCCTTCACTTCCACGCCATACGCACCAATATTTTGTACCGGTGCTGCACCAACCGTTCCGGGAATCAGCGATAGGTTTTCCAGTCCGTAATATTCCGACTGCACACAATAGTCTACAAACTTATCCCAGTTCTCTCCTGCCCCAACTTCCAGCCACACCTGGTTTCGCGTTTCCCGAATCACGCTTGCTCCCGGCACATTTGGGTGAATCATCAATCCATTGAAATCGCCCACGAACAACAAATTGCTGCCACCCCCCAACAGGAATATCTTTTCGTCGTGCCAGCTATCATTTGCCTGCAAAAAAGTATACAAATCTTCGGCTTCGGTAAATTCAAAAAAGAAACGGGCTTTGGCAACCACACCAAACGTATTGTAATTCTTCAACGAAAAGTCTTCAGAAAAGCGGATCATAGAATTTTTTCGGCAAAGATAACATAAGCTGCCTCAATTTCGTTTAATTTGCGTAAAAGTACCATCGATTTGAAAAAAGTCATTCTTTCAGTCATCAATGACCTGGTCACCGACAACCGGGTTCACAAAGTGGCCACCAGCCTCCAAAAACTTGGTTTTGAAGTGTTGTTGGTTGGTCGCAAACTTCCCAACAGCAAACCCATTAACCAGCGCACCTACGAAACCCATCGCATGAACCTGTTCTTTGTCAAAGGGCCTGTCTTTTATATTGAATACAACATTCGCCTGTTTTTGTATTTGCTATTCAAAAAGGCCGATATCCTATTGGCTAACGATTTGGATACGCTACCAGCCAACTATTATGCTGCCAAATTAAAACGGAAAATACTGGTTTACGACAGCCACGAATACTTCACCGAAGTTCCCGAACTCATTAATCGCCCCAAGAAGCAAGCCATATGGCACAAGGTTGAACGAAAAATCCTGCCGACAATTAAATATGCCTACACAGTGAGTGAATCCATTGCTTCTGTTTATCGCGAAAAGTACGGTACGCCATTTCATGTGGTACGCAATATCCCGGTGAAAAGTGAAAAAGTCAATGTTTCTGTGGCTCGAAACATCCGGATTGATGATCGTAAAATTATCCTGTATCAAGGCGCTTTGAACATCGGTCGAGGGCTGGAGTTTGTAATCAAAGCAATGCACCACCTCGAAGACACTCGCCTGATCATTGCTGGCGAAGGCGATCTATCCGTTCCATTGCGACAACTCACCACCGATCTGGAATTGAAGGATCGCATCACCTTTCTTGGGAAAATTCCATTGGACGAAATGAGTTACATCACCGCACAAGCCGATTTAGGACTTTCCATTGAAGAAGACCTTGGTCTGAACTACCGTTTTGCACTCCCAAACAAACTGTTCGATTACATCCGCCAGCAAGTGCCGATCATGGTGAGTAATTTACCTGAAATGAAACGAATCGTTGAAGATTACCAAATCGGCATGGTGTTGGTTAATCACGATCCAGAGAAGATGGCCAAGCAACTGCAACGGGCATTATTCAATGAAAAGCAACGAAAAAACTGGAAAACCAAGCTCGTAAAAGCCAACGACGAGCTCTGCTGGGAAAATGAAGAAAAGGTTTTGTTTGAATTATTTGAACCATTGAAAAACAATTAATTACTTGATGGGGAAATCTGGCTGGTAGTTTCAACCTTTTATAAATTCTGAAAACTTTCCGAAAATCCCTTTGAAATGCTCGTCAATCAGATCTTTGTTCTTTTCCGTGTACGGAAATGGAGTGACATGATTGTAGGAAAATGGAAAATCATCCACATCAACCGGAATATCGATATCACGTAAAGCACCCTGCAGGGTGTTAATCACTTCATATGCAGGAATGATCGTATCTCTTTTAAGAGCGATGGCAAAAACATCCTGTTTCACCCGAGAGAACAACCCTTCACGGTATTCGCGCTTGCCTTTGTAATCCAGCATGGAATAAAAAACCTGCCCAACCCGGTGTGGCCCGTTTATATAATGGTTCAGGTGCGAATCGTTTTCCAAATGTTTTTCAAAGTGTTCCACCATATACGAATACAGGGCAATATTGGCTTCGCTATCCAAAATGTATTTTGAAACTGGCGACAACCGGTTAAAAACAGCGCCTCCGCATAAGAGGCATAACTTTGAGTTGTCAAAATATTGGTTGTAATTCGTCAACTTCAAAATCTCAGCTAGCAAACAACCAATGGAATACGACACAAAGTGAAAGTTTGTATGTGCAGAAATCAAGCCATTTTCACCTTTTTTACATTGCTCCACAAACTGAATGACATCAAAATAAGTTTGTAGCCCTGACCAGATAAAACGTTGCGGACGAGTGTGTAATCGCAAACTGATCGCCACGTTTGTAAGTGAAGAATTCACAACATTGGGAAACATCTCATTACGCTTTTTACTAAGGGCAAACATTTTTCTTTTGTCGCTCCATATGGAAAGCGTGCGATTCATGTGAAAAGCAATCGGAAACAGAATGACTGCACATTGGTTTTGTTCAGCCAGGAAATGAGCCCAGGGAAGGTATTTGTCCCAGTATTTTTCGTTAAAACCGTGAAACAAAAAGATGGCCACATCAGCCTGTTTCATCCCCTTGGGCATGAAAACCCAATATGAGAAATTTTGATTTTCGTGAATTTCAACATCCCGGATATGGATATGGCTATTGATCGCTCCCAAATCATTAAAGAACATATTGGACGTTTTAAACGACTTATCATGTTCCCGACAATAATACTTTTCTTCACCTGGCAGTATCTGATGTGCATCCGACACAAAATCTCGTTTGTAAACATCCAGATTTTCATATTCAATTTTTGAAGCTCCTGTATTCAATAGTTCGCGAAGAGCCCGATATGACTGCAAATACATCATTTTATTAGTCGTTTAAAATGTGATTTTGACTAAATAGTAGAACGTTTAGCGGGTCAAAAGAGCAATTGAGAAACGACTCGTTTTAACACAACAATCAGTCGATATTACAAAGATGTTTTTGTCAAATCTCTTCTTTTGAATTGTGTATAGCCAAAGTAGAAATTAAATTTTTAAAATGAGATGATATATTGCAGCGCTCTTTGCAACAAATGTTGCAAAATTGTAGGTTACTCATCGAGCAACTCCGAGAAATCCACCAATTTTTCATTCTCAGAAGAATCTTCGACTTTGTTATCAACACAAACTAGTGTGCGGGCCGGATAGCGATTTAAAATATGGTAATCATGTGTGGCCATCAAAATGGTCTTCCCCTGCTCATTAATTTCTTTCAGGATGCTCATCAGTTCATCCGATGTTTCCGGGTCCAGATTTCCGGTGGGCTCGTCGGCGATAATAATTTCCGGATCGTTCAAAATAGCACGAGCAACGACAATGCGTTGCTGCTCGCCACCGGAAAGTTCATGCGGCATGCTTTGTAGTTTCGACACCATCCCCACCCGATCCATCACTTCATGAATCCGATTTTCGATGGCTTTGTCGTGTTTCCAGCCGGTAGCCTTCAACACAAACGACAAGTTATCATGAACATTTCGATCTGTCAGCAAGCGAAAATCCTGAAAAACAACGCCCAGTTTCCGCCGTAAATAAGGCACTTCCGAGCGCTTGATCGTTCGCAAATTGTATCCACAAATAGACGCCTCACCCGTAAAAATGTCCAATTCAGCATTCAACACTTTGATCAAACTCGACTTTCCGCTTCCAACCTTTCCAATCAGGTAAACAAACTCGCCCTCGTTGATCGATAATCTCACATGGCTCAATATCAGCTGATCCTGTTGAAAAACATCGACTCCCTCCAAAGAAATAATTGGTCCATTGTTCATCGGCATATTTTTTTGCTTGCTTCCTACAAAACTAATTTTTTTTGAACAACCTGATAATAAAGCAGGGAAATAAACAGTTTCTTGTTAAGAAATCAGACAGTTAAAACGCTTTAAACGGAGAGGGATTTACTATTTTTATCCGAAATTAAAACAAAGTCTATGAGAGCAAAAACCATACTGTTCATCCTTTTGCTGAGTTGCCTTTCACTGGCATCAAACGCACAGGAAACAGCCTATTACCCTTCACTCGAAGCCAAGATCCATCAAGCTAAAGAACTTTTTGTCAAAGATAAATTCATTGTTGCACAGAACCTTTTTTCAGAAATCAGCGACCAAGCTGACCCCGGTTCCGAGATTCAGTCTGAAGCCACCTTTTACCAGGCACTGTGCGCCCTTCGCATGGATAACAAGAACAGTGACGAGCTGATGGAGAAATTCACCAAAGACTACCCGGAAAGCCCCTATGCCAACCGGGCGTGGTTCGAGCTGGGCAGCTACCAGTTCAATAGTGGTCATTATGCCCAAATGCTGCGCACCTACCGCAACCTAAAACCACAGGCACTGACGAAAGATGAGCAGATCAAAGTTCACTATCAAAAAGGATATGCCGATTTTCAAACTGAAAAATACCAGCTGGCTCAGAGCGAATTTGCCAGAATCAAAGACACTAACAACCTGTACGCCGGCCCTGCCAAGTATTATTGGGCACACATTCAGTATTTAAACGGAAATTACGATGCCGCCATCGAAGAATTTGACAAGCTGAAAAATAACCCGGCTTTTGCGGACGTCATCCCATTCTACATGAGCCAAATTTATTACAAACGTGGCCAATATGATAAGGTCGTTGAGTTCACCGTTCCCCTTCTTGACAAAGCGAAGGAAGATCAAAAGCCGGAGCTTAACCGGGTGATCGGCAATTCCTATTTTCATTTAAAAGAGTTCAAAAAAGCCATTCCCTATTTTGAGGCTTATTTCGCAGCCAGCAAAAGCCACGAAGAGCCCGAAAATTACATGCTCGGCTATTGCTACTACACAGCAGGCAAATATGAAAAAGCCATTCAACCATTGGAGAACGCAGCACACGGGAAAGACGAACTGGCGCAAAATGCGTACTATCATTTAGCCGAGTGCTACGTAAAGACTGATCAGAAAGACAAAGCGCGCGTGGCTTTCGAGTCGGCTTCAGACATGGATTTCAACCCGGATATCAAGGAAGATGCGCTGTTCAACTACGCGAAAATCACCTATGAGCTGTCCTACTCGCCATTCAACGAAACCATCAAAGCGTTTGACAAATACATTTCCCTGTATCCAAATTCAGAGCGTAACGATGCTGCATACGACTACTTGGTGAACGTGTACATGAGCACCAGCAATTACAAGGACGCAATTGAATCGATTGAAAAAATTAAAGTAAAAAGCCCTGCCGTGAAGAAAGCATTGGCGCGGGTGACTTTCTACCACGGGCTGGAGCTTTTCAACAATTTGTATTACGATTCTGCAATTAAGCTATTTGATCAGTCCTTGGCCATCAACAATGCCAGCCCCGACATTAAAACCGGTGCCCTGTTTTGGAAAGCCGAAGCCGACTACCGTTTGAAACACTACCAACAAGCCATTAATGGCTACGATAAGTTTTTGAGAACTCCCGGAGCTGATTCACGCACCGAATACCAGACGGCCAATTACAACCTGGCGTACGCCTATTTCAAACTGAAAGACTATAATTCGGCCAGTAATTATTTCAAAAAATACCTGGCGAAAAACAGTGATCCACAAGATCAAAAAGTGGCAGATTCCTACAACCGTATGGGCGATTGTTATTTTGTGAAACGCCAATACCAAAATGCCATTGATTATTACAACAAAGCCTATTTACTAAAACAATACGATGCCGATTATGCGCTTTTCCAAAAGGCCATTTGTTTGGGAATTCAGCGATATGACCAGCAAAAGATCGCCAACCTGCGCACTTTGATTCAATCGTTCCCAAAATCTTCTTACCTCGACGATGCCATGTTTGAACTAGGACGGGCCTTTGGTCACACCAATCAACCTCAGGCTGCAATGGGCTACTACGAAGACATCATCAAAGATTATCCACAAAGCAGCTACCGTCCAAAAGCACTGTTGCAATTGGGCCTGGTTCAATACAACCAGTCCCAGTTTAAACAGTCGCTGGCCAGATACAAGCAGGTGATCAGCGAATATCCTGATAGCCCCGAAGCACATTCAGCTTTATTGGGAATTAAAAATGACTATGTTGAGCTAAACGACGTGGACGAATATTTTGCCTACACCCAACGTCTTGGATCTGGGGTACAAGTGACAGCCACCGAGCAGGATTCGTTGAGTTATATGGCAGCAGAAAAACTTTATATGGCTCGCGATCCGAAAGCCAAAGCACAACTAGAAAAATACCTGCGACAGTTTCCCAATGGTAGCTTCAGTTTGAATGCGCATTTTTACCTGGGCGAACAACGCTACCAGGTAAAGGAATATGCACTGGCCCTGAAAGATTATGAATTCGTCCTCTCTAAAAAAGACAATATTTTCACAGAGCCAGCACTTTCTAAAGCATCGGAATTGCAATACAATGCGGCCAACTATCAGAAAGCTCTGGACTATTACAAACGCCTCGAAAGCATTTCGAACACCCAATGGAACATCCTGAAGGCACGCGCCGGAATCATGCGCTGCGATTACAAGCTGGCCGACTACAAAGCCTGCATTGGTGCTGCGCAAGCCTTATTGAACACCGACAAACTGACGGATGTATTGAAACGTGAAGCCAATTTCAAATTGGCAAAATCGTATAATCAGACCGATCAGCCAGATTTGGCCTTGCCAATTTTCAAACAACTGGCAGAAGACACCAAATCAGCGGAAGGTGCCGAAGCCAAGTACCGGGTGGCCGAAATTCTGTTCAATAAAAACCAGTTGAAAAAAGCAGAAGATGAAGTGATGGATTTCATTTCAAAAAACACCCCGCATCAGTTCTGGTTGGCAAAAAGCTTCATTTTACTGGCCGACGTTTACGTCAGCCAGGGTGACCAGTTTCAGGCCACACACACGCTGCAAAGTATCATTGAGAACTACCCGGTAAAAGATGATGGCATTCTGGAAACGGCAAAAGCCAAGTTGCAACACCTCGAAGAATTACAACAACAAAACCAGAAGCAAAAAGAAAGTCCAATGAAAATTGACATTAACAAACAGCAAAACCCAACCAAATGAAAACATCATTTTTAAAATATATTTCTGCTTTTGTCTTCCTGATTTTAATGAGCGTGCAAGCAGCGGCGCAGCAAGACAGCACCAAGCTAAAACAAGAGGTAGAAGTGGTGAAGGCTTATCAACCCAGCGTTTCGGATGCTTTCAAAATTAATGACATTCCTAAAATCAAGGATGAAAAACATGCCAAGCCGTCATTCAACTACCAAATCAAATCACAGCCCATTTTCAGCACATTTAAGGTTGAACCGGTACAAGCGGCTGAAATGGTTGGAGAACCGACACCAGAACTTGGGAAAGGCCTCTTAAAAGTTGGGTTTGGTAATTATCAGACCCCCTACGGAGAGTTTTTCTACAATACCAATACCGGCAAAAACTCCAACTTCGGCATGCATTTTAAACATCTTTCCTCGCATGGATCAGTAAAATTGCTGAACGGCGATAAGGTGAAAGCCCCACAAAGTGAAAATGTAGCCGAATTATTTGCTAACTATTTTTTTCGCCGGTCAACGCTGAACACCAAACTGTTTTTCAACCGGCAGGCCGAAACGTATTATGGCTACCCAGGCGACAGGTTATCCGATTCGACCAAAATGGCTGATTACCAATACTGGGGCGACAAACAGGCGTTCGCAAAAATGGGTGTTCAATTTCAACTCAATAACAATATTGATAGTCGTGCACCACTCAACTATGGATTGAATTTATACTATCATCATTTTGGGACAAAGACCGGCCAGGCTGAAAATTTGGTCAAACTGAACACGAATTTCATCCAGGATTTTTACGACTTTAAAGGATTATTGAATGCATCTGCCAGTTATTTGCGCACAGACAGCATTTACAATTTAACCGCCGATGCCTACGGACATAAACAGCAAGTTCTGCTCAAGGTAAGTCCCGCCGTTTTGTGGGAAGCGGATATTGCCAGCCTTAAACTTGGAGTAAACACGTTTTTGCTTTTCGATGACGACACAAGCGCCAAGTTATTGCTCACTCCCAACATCAAAGCATCATGGTCCCCGGTTGAAGATGTCATGACCCTTTTTGTAGAAGGCAACGGGAAATTGCAGCAAAATCATTATTCTGAAATCGTAGCAGAAAACCCATTTGTCAATCCATTTCAGGATATCAAACCGACAGAATACCAATACATTGTTTCGGGAGGAATCAAAGGCAAATTCACCCCGCGTTTCAACTACCGGTTTCAGACAGACTATGCGAGCATCAAAAATCAACATTTTTACTATTTAAACGATCAGGAGTTTGTGTACGGATCGACAGACACCAAAGTGCTTTCCAACACCTTCGATGTGCTTTACGACAATGTAAAAAAACTCACGCTTGGAGCAGAATTTTATTACACGGCATCCGACCTGGTCAACTTTCACTTAAAAGGGAATTATTACAACTACCAAATGGATAAGCTGGAACAGCCCTGGCAACTGCCACAATTTGATGCCACCGTTTCAACCATTTTAAATCCGGCGGGGCCTTTAAAATTCAACGCTGATATCTTTTTTGTCGGCCAACGCAAAGCATTACTTGTGTACAATACTTACCACGCTGCTATTCCGGCAGATGCTTCGACGATTATCGACCGAAGTATTTACAACATGTCATCCATTGTTGACCTGAACTTTGGGATGAATTATCAATACAGTCCACAGCTAAATTTCTTTGGGCGGATCAACAACTTTGCCTTTCAAAAATATGAGAATTGGCTAGGCTATGCCCAACAAAGTTTTAACCTCTTAATTGGTGCCAGTTACAGCTTTTAATCAGCAACAGATTGGATGATAATTATCACTTCTGCCAAAAAACCAACAATATTCATTCTAACACGCTGAATATATACATCTTGCAATTTGAAAAAATGTTGAAAACTTTAGCATTTTCGGTCTGTTTCTCAGGTCGTTTTTAGGTATATTTTTACTATCTTTGTTTGTTATGAACATGAGGCGAAGAATGGAATTTAAAGAATTGAAATTTAGACACCTTTTTTATTATCAAGCCAATTTTAAGATTAATAATTCGATAGCAGATCGATGATTCTGCCGACTTTTTATGTTTGTCATTTTCGGATGATAAAACAGGAAGATTTTGATTAAAACCAAACGAATAATAGATGAGCGAATTAGACAACAAGCAGACTAATGGCAACGGAAATGGCAATTATTCTGCAGACAGTATTCAAGTACTGGAAGGTTTGGAAGCCGTGCGTAAACGTCCGGCAATGTATATTGGAGATGTGAACGAAAAAGGACTTCACCATTTGGTGTATGAGGTCGTTGACAACTCGATTGACGAAGCCCTGGCAGGGTATTGCAACAACATTGAAGTCATCATCAATGAAGATAACTCCATCACTGTGACGGACGATGGTCGTGGAATCCCCACCGAAAAAATGACAAAAGAAAACAAGTCAGCGCTTGAAGTTGTGATGACTGTTTTACATGCTGGTGGTAAATTCAACAAAGACAGCTATAAAGTTTCAGGAGGCTTGCACGGTGTCGGTGTATCCTGCGTAAACGCCCTTTCAACAAAATTGACTGCGGAGATCCATCGTGATGGCAAAATCTGGAAACAGGAATATGAAATTGGCAAACCGAAAGGAGAAGTTGAAATAATAGGCTCAACGGACAAAACAGGTACCATCATCACGTTTAAACCTGATGATTCCATCTTCCTTACCAGATCATACAAATACGAAATTTTATCAGCCCGCCTGCGGGAACTGGCTTTTTTGAATGCAGGAATTCGATTGAACTTGATTGACAAACGCGAACAGGACGAAGAAGGCAATTACAAGTCTGACTCGTTCTTCTCGGAAGAAGGACTGAAAGAGTTTGTTGAATTCCTCGATAGTGCCCGTGAGCGATTGATTGATGAAACCATTCATATTTCCTCTGAAAAATCAGGTGTGCCGGTAGAAATTGCCCTTCACTACAACACCTCTTTCTCAGAAAATATTCATTCGTACGTTAACAACATCAACACCATTGAAGGCGGAACGCACTTAACCGGTTTCCGTCGCGGATTAACACGTACATTGAAAGGTTATGCCGAAACATCCGGCATGCTTTCAAAATTAAAATTTGACATTAGTGGCGATGACTTCCGTGAAGGGTTGACGGCAGTTGTTTCGGTTAAAGTTGCTGAACCACAGTTTGAAGGAC
>DATFMO010000114.1:0-2150 GCA_035266925.1 Sunxiuqinia sp.
CGAACCCCGCATCTTAAGAAAAACAAGCATACGCTCCGGTGTGCTGTTTAACGTTCGCTGATATGATTCAAAATATTTTTCCAAGTTTTTGCTTGTTTTATTATGCAAATGTAGTAATTTTGTGGTGTGTCATCAAAATAAACCGGTTTAAAATTGACACAAAATTTTTCGCCATGTCTAACACTTAAAACAAAATAATTATGCCATTTGAATTACCAACATTGCCGTATGCACATGATGCTTTTGAAGAATATATTGATGCTAAAACGATGGAAATCCATCACAGCAAGCACCACCAAGGCTATGTTACCAAATTAAACAATGCCGTAAACGGAACCGAAGCAGCAGGAAAATCCCTGGAAGAAATTTTAAAACAAGTCAGCAAATATAGTACAGCCGTGCGCAACAATGGAGGTGGCCATTATAACCACTCACTTTTTTGGAAGTTACTGTCGTCGGCACCGACACCGGAACCTTCAGGTGATCTGAAAGCAGCCATTGAAAAAAAATGGGAATCACTGGAGGCTTTCAAGGAAGAATTCAACCAACAAGCACTTGGACGTTTTGGATCAGGCTGGGCCTGGTTGTATGTCAAGGAGAATGGCGAAGTCGATATCTGCTCAACGCCAAACCAGGACAACCCATTAATGGATGTCAATACCACCGGGCATGGCACCCCCATCCTTGGAATTGACGTATGGGAGCATGCCTACTACCTGAAATACCAGAACAGGAGACCGGATTACGTGGGGGCATTCTGGAATGTACTCAACTGGAAAGCCGTTGAAAAAAACTACCAGGAAGCAGTTAAACAATAAGGAACAGAAAACCGGTTTCGGATTGATAATCAGTAAATCCCGAAACCGGTTTCTATTTTCCATGATCCCGAAAACTCAAAAAAGCCAAGTTCACTCCACAACAGACACCCTCCAAATGTGTCAATCAAGTCTCGTTTATCCTGAAAATAAAAACAGGAAACGGAGCACTTAAAAGAAAGACATATTAAAGAAATCAGAGATAAAGAACGATTATGAAAGCATTAATATTTAACGGGACTTTTGAAAGGAGACCAGACGCCATATCGCATCAAATTGCCAATTTTTTTCTTGCTGCATTGAAAAAGAAAGACGTGTCCATTGAGATATTCAACCTGGCAGACGCAGGCATTCCTATTTTCGATGTTGAAAAGCGGGAAGTGCCGGATGCAGTCGTTGCCATGAATAAAGCGTTTCGCGATGCCGATGTGCACATTTGGCTCACTCCACTTTATCATGGAAGCATGACCGGCGCCATGAAAAATTGCTTGGATTGGATTGAATTGAGCGCCAAAGAACCTGTGCCTTACCTGACCAATAAAGTGGTGGCCATGGTTTGTTGGGCCGATGGCGGACAGGCCATGCAGGGCATCAACGCCATGGATTCGGTGGCCAAAGCACTGCGCGCCTGGACGCTACCCTATTGCATTCCGGCTGTTCGCCGCTTACTTCGCGATGAAAGTACCGGCGAGTTTACTGAAGATTACCAACACAAATTTAACCTGATGACGCAACTGCTCACCGGAGAAAAGATTCCACAATATTCATTTGAATAATCGAATTTGAATTCAAATAGCTAAAAACTCAAGATCGACTTTTTTAAACTGGAAAGGAGGAATGTATAGGTATTTCTCCTTTTTTGTTTTTATCTGAAGGTGTTTGAAACAGATTGAGTACGATAAAAACGGCCCACTCAGCAATAAACTGTTTACCATTAACTTGATCATTCGGAATATGGAAACAACAACCACCAAAGAACCAAAATGTGCACCGCTTGAACCGTAAAAATTGAAGAAGAAGGATATTGTCTGACTATTGGTTAGACAATATTGTTTTAAGTGGGGTATCTGGTCAGCACCCGCAAAATATCTAAGATGCTCATGATAAATAGATTAAAAAATAAACAATATTTTGCCAATTCTTAGATCATCAAGCTTTTAAGAAAATGCACGGGCAATGATCAGATACCCCATTTAAAATAATATTTCACATGAAATTCCCAGTTGTAAAGGTACCCCAAGAGCTAATAAAGATTAAGTGCAAACATATTGAATCACCATTTGTGATTCCAAAACCCGAACAACCGATCGGAAAAACAAGTAGTTACAAAGGTTT
>DATFMO010000115.1:0-3853 GCA_035266925.1 Sunxiuqinia sp.
ACAAAACGGCACTTCTGCAAAACTGTATTCCAAGCCCAGAATACCATCAATACCAATCACGGTGTAAGACGAATTATCATGTGCCCAGCTTGCATACGAACCATCCCAAAAGCCAATGTGGCCTCCACCTCCATAATACCAACTCAATTCTTCGACGGCAAACGGTGATTGGTGCACTTCGTACAATCCTGTAACATTAAACCCACGCCAGCGAGTCGACAGAATTCCCTCAAGCGCATTCGTCTCACTGATAAAATGCTTCACGGTTAGGCCGTTGGAGAATCCACCACGTAAACCAATACCTGTTTCATAAGCCTGTGCATTGGCATGAAATGCCACGATTGTCAAAAATAAAAATCCAAGAAGTAATTTTTTCATCTTCAATTATTTATATTAATATTTGCTTTACTCATTCCATCGTTTCGTGTCTCAACACAACATTTTTCCCGATCTGTAAAAAGAACTGACACGGCACCAATATCAATTTTTTACTTGTCAAGACCTATTTTTTTTTGATACCTTAGTCCAGCTTTCACAATTGGCATGCGATAACCGAATGGAAACCAAAAACGAAAAAGAACTATTCAATCAACTTAAGCAAGGCGACAAAATTGCCTTCGAAACCATTTTTAATACTTATTATGCTTCGCTGTGCCATTATGCCAACCGCATGTTGGATGATGACGAAAAAGCAGAGGAAATTGTTCAGGATTTATTCGTAAATCTTTGGAGTAAGCGCAAAAGCTTAAATGTTGAAAGCTCACTCAAATACTACCTTTTTCGGTCCGTTCGCAACCTCTGCCTCAACCAAATACAACATTTTAAAATTCGTGAAAAATACGCAAAAAATGTAACAGAAAATCAAGATCTAACAATTCAGGATGATGACTATTTTATTGAAGTTGATTTGGCGAAAAAGATAGCGGAAAGTATTAACTCATTGCCAGAAAAGCGTCGGCAAATCTTCAAACTAAGTCGTGAAGAAGGCTTGAAATACAAAGAGATCGCAGAAAAACTCAACCTCTCAGTAAAAACGGTTGAAGCGCAGATGGGACTTGCCCTGAAACAACTCCGGGAGAAACTCAAAGACTACAAAGACTATTTCATTGGACTGGCGATTTTCAAAATCTCCCGACTATTCGATTAGGGGTTTTTTACACGAACAATGTCTTTTTAGCGATGGGAACAAACAGTAACAGATCAAACGAAGATTGGGAACGACTGGCAAAAAGTCTGTATGAAAAGCCAGCTGGCGAACATGAGCCAAAAGATTTCTCTCCCGAAAACCTGGCAACCAACTCCGGGAAAGAGGAGATTTATCGCATGGCGAAGCAAATCGATCTTCATTTGAATTTGAAAAAATACGACTCCCATCGAGCTTTGCAAAAAGTTTATTCCCGGATTAACAAACAAACCGAACGTTCCGGTTCCAGAATCATTTTCATGCGTGCCCTAAAGATCGCTGCAGTTCTGCTATTAGCCGTTCTTATTGGTTCTTCCATTTACTTTATTCACGAGAAGAACCTGCAAACTGTTGCAACCGCCGAAGTCACTGTTGACGACTTAGGCTTGTCACAAATTGAATTGGCAGATGGAACCAAAGTGACCTTGAACAGGGACTCGAAAATTAATTATCCGGATGAATTTGGAACTGATACAAGAGAAGTTTCCATTGTAGGAGAAGCCTTTTTCGAAGTAGCGCCTAATGCCAACAAACCATTTATCATTCATGCGGGTGAAGCAACCATAAAAGTTCTTGGAACGAGCTTTTCGGTCAATGCTTACCCGGAGAATGATAAGGTGGAGGTAATCGTGGAAACCGGAAAAGTTAAATTTTCCAAATTGGACAACAGCCCAAAAACAACGAATGAATTGATCCTTGATCCGGGAGAGAAAGGAACTTACATCAATACGAGCAAGCTGTTGTCAAAATGCATGAACGACGACCCCAATTTTTTAGCCTGGAAAACACACAAACTTGTATTTAATAAAACTTCACTAAAAGAAGTCATTAAACAATTGAACAAAGCGTACCATGTTCAGATTGATACGGCGGATCCAAGTCTGAACAAACTGCTCTTAAATGCTCATTTTGAAAGAGAATCGTTGAATTTCATCCTTGAGGTCATTTCTTCAACACATGGCCTGAAGGTCGTTAAGAAAGGCGAGCATTATATGTTGAAAAAAGAAGCCTAATTTTCTTGTTGAACTAAACCATGAAAACACATCGAATCAAAGGCTGCGCTTCTATTTTCATATTATTTTTACTGTTATTTTTGAGAATTCCAGCGGCAGCGCAAAACGAAAACCAAGGCGATCCAATTCTGGATCAAAACATAAGCCTTTATGCTAACAATGAACAACTTTCGAGAGTAATCGAGAAATTATGTTCCGACTTGGGACTCGACTACTCCTATAATTCAAAGTTGTTGGAAGGGAAAAATATCTCGTTGAATATCTCGAATAAACCGGTACGTTTTGTGCTGGAAAAGTTGATGAAAGATTTCTACCTCATCTTCGAAATTGACAAAAATTTACTTGTCGTCCGGGATTATGTTCCACTTCATGAAAGTGAAAGTTACAACCAGCAACTGAAATTTCAACCTAGCAAAAACCGCTTTGAATTTCAGAACCCACGCGATCATTCAGTCACTTTCAAGTTCAAATCAGCCAGTAACTTGATTATTATCCCCGTAATCATCAATGACTCAGACACGCTGAATTTTATTCTTGACACCGGAGTCCGTTTCCCAATTATTACCGAGCTGCCATACGTCAATAAATTAAATTTGAACATGATGCGCCCGGTCAAAATTCAGGGACTGGGTGAGGGCGAAAGTTTAACTGCCTACCGATCAGACAACAACACCATGAAAATTGGAGGATTGATCGCCTGGAACCAGGAAGTACAAATGGTGATTAACGACAATTTCCAGATTTCGCAGATTCTGGGGATCCCGGTTCACGGGCTGATTGGCTTTGATCTGTTTAAAGATTTCGTGGTTGAAATTGACTACAACAACGAAAAACTGACCGTGATAAAACCGGAATACTACCGCGATCGCGTGCGAAACAAAGACATTGTAATGCCCTTGCACTTTGAGCAAAACAAACCTTACGTTCGCACCACCATCATGACCGACAAAAACGAAGAAGTACCCGTTAAGTTGCTGGTTGACACCGGTGCCAGTGATGCCATTTGGCTTTCCACCAAATCGGATTCCCGCATTGATTTGCCCGAAAAACACATTGAAACATTTCTTGGCAAAGGGCTGAGCGGTGATTTGTATGGCCAAAAAGGCCGCATTGGCGGCATCTGGGTTGGCCCGCTGATTCTTCCCGAACCAATCGTTGCGTTCCCAAACAATAATATGATTGAAAATCTCATTGTATCGAATGACCGAAACGGAACAATGGGGGCTGAAATTTTACGACGATTTTTTGTTACGCTGGATTATCCGAACCACCAGTTGAAATTACGTCCAACGCACCGGGTAAAAGAAGAATTCAATTACAACATGAGCGGATTGGAAGTTTCAAATCCCATGCCCGGACTTCCAATATTTGTGATCGACAATATTCGGAAGGGTTCTCCTGGAGATCAAGCTGGATTGAAGGAAAACGATCAGATTCTTTCAGTCAATAATACCGACAATCGGTCATTGTCTTTGAATGATATTAATCTTATCTTTCAGAGTAGAGAAAATCGAAAAATCAGAATGAAAGTGTTGAGAGACGGACAAGAAATTAAAACCAGTTTCCAATTAGAAAAAGTCTTTTAGTGAAACAACATATCCTGATAGTAAGCCTGCTTGTTCTCCTATCACCACTGTTTGGGAATGCGCAGGAGGAG
>DATFMO010000116.1:0-7245 GCA_035266925.1 Sunxiuqinia sp.
CAAATTGAGCACGCCAGTACTGAAAAATCCGATGCTGATGGCCGGCAAAACAACCGCCGTCTCAAAATAAGCAGCATTCAAATAAAAAACACCGATGACCGGCAACAATCCAAAAAACAGGAAAACGGCCAAATCGCCTAAGCCAACGTAGCCATACGATTTCTTTCCTGCCGTATAAAAATACGCGGCTATCAAGGATAAAATTCCCAATCCAATAAAGCTGAAAAAGGCAACTTTTGAATAATACCAGGTTCCGGCAAATACCAGCCAGGTTCCAAAAAACAAGCTCAATCCGCCAATGACGATCATGCCAACTTTCATTTCCTGGTGGGTAATCTCTCCACTTTGCATGGTTCGCATGGGGCCCAGGCGAAACTCATTATCTGTACCTCGCTGAGTGTCGCCATAATCATTGGCAAAATTGGAAAACACCTGGATAAGCGTGGCCGTGACAATCGCCAAGACACTCACTTCAACATCCATCGCTCCGTAGAACCAAGCCAATCCGCATCCCATGACAATTCCTGAAAGGGCCAAAGGAAGGGTTCGGGGTCGTGCTGCTTTTATCCAACTAGCTGCTGTTGCCATAGACTTGATGCTTGATACTGGATACTTGATTTTGGATACGAGATATTTGAAACTGGATTCTGAATTTACGGAAACTTTGGATATTTTTTGAAGTCCGGCTTGCGCTTTTCGAGGAAGGCGTGCTTTCCTTCCTGAGCTTCTTCGGTTAAATAATACAACAAAGTTGCATTTCCGGCAAACTCCTGGATACCAACTTGTCCATCCAGCTCGGCATTTAGGCCAAGTTTTAACATGCGAAGTGCCAACGGACTGTGTTCCTGCATTTTTTGGGCCCAGGCCACTGTTTCATCTTCTAACTGATCGAATGGTACCACTTTGTTGACCAATCCCATTTCCAGTGCTTCCTGTGCTGAATATTGGCGGCACATAAACCAAATTTCCCGGGCTTTCTTTTGTCCAACAATGCTGGCCAGATAGGATGATCCCAAGCCAGCGTCGAAGCTTCCGACTTTTGGACCTGTTTGCCCGAAGATGGCATTTTCACTGGCAATGCTGATGTCGCACACCACGTGCAGCACATGACCACCGCCGATGGCAAAACCATTCACCATAGCAATCACCGGTTTGGGCATACTGCGAATTTGCTTCTGCACTTCCAAAATGTTCAAACGAGGAATCCCGTCTTTATCAATGTAGCCACCTTTCCCTTTTACTGTCTGGTCGCCTCCGGCACAAAATGCTTTGTCGCCGGCGCCAGTCAATACAATGACATTAATGCGCTGATCTTCGCGGCAAATACGCAGTGCTTCGCTGATTTCATTCACCGTTGTTGGCCGGAAAGCGTTGCGATAACGTTCACGGTTGATGGTAATTTTTCCAATTCCGTCGTAATAGTGGAAGAAAATATCTTCGTATTCTTTGATGGTTTCCCACTGTCTTGTTGTGCTCATGCTATAATATTTTAGTTATTTTCTTTAAAATTACGGGCCGAAGGCCCAATTAAATTCAGTAATATTTCGAAATCTGTCAGACTACGCCCTGAAAGGGCAATTTAATCTGTCCACAAATATCGTTCATCATATTCAATTTCATATTCCTCTAAAAATGCAATTAACTCGTCTTTGAATGTCATTTTATTATGATGTTCAACCTGATTTTTAATATAGCTCTTAGTTTTGTCATGTAATGATTGGCTGACAGAGAATGCTGCATATCCACCTTGCCATGCAAATTGCTTATAAAATTCTCCTTGTGTTTTAATCCACCGATTACTATGTCGTTTTATCTCCTCAATTAATTTAGCAAGTGCAATATTCTTTGACATTACACACAAGATGTGTACATGATCAGAAACTCCATTAATAATGACAGGGATAGAACCATTATCTTTTATAATTGTCCCGATATAGGCAAACAACTTACTCTGATCCACATTCTTTATATAAACACGAGGATTTTTAATATAGAAAACCAGATGTATATACAATTTCGATAATGATTGTGACATATTCACTTTGTATAATCTGTCCTTACAGGACGGCCAATAATAAACGTTTCCTTTTCCCTATAATAAACTGTCCTTTCAGGACGATTTTTTGTCTTTTACTCTTTCACAAATTTGAATAATTCCCGAAAGGTTTTCGTATTCCGTTCGGCATCAGTAAAAACCTCTAAAATAGCCGCATTGTTCCGCTCCAATGAATAAAATTCTTCCAAAACTTTTTCCAGCTCTTTCGTATTTTCAGCCTTAAAATAATCCAATTCAAATGTTTTCGCGATGCCTTCCGCCTTAAATTTATTTTCGGTAAAAAAGTGTTCCAGAAAAGCCGGTGACTCATCCGGCCCTTTGATCATGCTGAAAATATTTCCACCGCGATTGTTGATGACAATCACCCGCAGATTGCTGCCAATGTACTTGTTCCACAAAGCGTTAGAATCGTAAAAAAACGACAAATCTCCCAGTATGATGGTGTTCAGCTTTTCGGATTCGGAGGCAAAACCGATTGCCGTGGACATCGGACCGTCAATCCCACTGGTCCCCCGGTTGCCAAAATATTGGGCATTTTCTACCGACTCGCATATCAATGCGTAGCGAACTGGTGAACTGTTCCCTATATGGATCGCTGAATTTTCCGGTATCGCTTTTCGGATTTGATCAAAAACAGCCAGGTCACAAAATTCAATCTGTTTCAAGTATTGATCACGTAGTTGATTGACATGCTGCTCTTTGGCTCTCCAGCGCTTCAAATAACTTTTTTCTCTGGAAGAAACGTTTTTCAACAGTTGCTCAAAAAAATCAGCAGGCTCCGTAGTAATGACTTTCGTGAGTGATTGATAGGTATCAAAATGCTCACCGGACAAACTCAGGTGCCAATGATTGTTGGGTTGAAATTTTCGTAAAAATTGTTTTAACGATTTGGATACGAACTGTCCCCCGAAACTAATCAGCAAATCAGGCTGAAAATCTTCCAAATTATCTTCGAGCAAAGCCGCCATCAGCATATCAATACTGCCACAGAACTGATCGTCATTCAGGTTGGCCAGGTGTTCTTTTAAAACAACTGCCCCTGTTTTTCCAACCAGCTCTGCCAGCTCATTCTCCAGTCCCGGATTTGGCATTTGCTGACCGGTCAACAGCAATACTTTTTTGGATTGATCAAAGGTCTTAGCCAATTGACCAATTTCCACTTCCGCCAATTTTGAGTTTGTCGCACCAGTCTCAATCACTTTAACTTTTGGCAGTGGATCTTCTTGCAGATCGTGTAATGGCTCTTCCAGTGGAATGTTAATGTGCACCGGCCCCGGAGTTCCCTCAAGGGCAACATTCAGTGATTCGTTGATTAGCCGCCCGGCAAACCAAAGTTCCTTTTCTGATTCGCCCATTGGCAAAGTGACTTCTTTCTTTGTAAAATTCTGGTAAATGTGCTCCTGACGAATGCACTGACTTTCGGCCTGATCAATCCAATAATCCGGTCGGTCGGCTGTCAGTACAATCAGCGGAACATTCATGTAGAAAGCTTCGGCAACGGCTGGCGCATAATTCAGAGTAGCAGTTCCTGAACTGCAAACAATGGCCACAGGTTGTTGCTTTGCCTGTGACAATCCCATGGCAAAATAAGCAGCACTGCGTTCGTCCACAATGTTGCGGCAATTAAACAAACCACTGCCCGCGAAAGTGTGGGTCAGCGGACCATTTCGTGATCCCGGTGAAATGATGACGTCATCAATCCCCTTGGCCAATAATAGCGAGGCCAATTGTTGAATGTGTTTTTTTGTTGAAATCATGTATTTTGAACAGCTTCAATAGCTGATAACAAAGTTCGGGCTTTCTTGTTGGTTTCTTCCCACTCATCTTCCGGCACCGAGCGTGATGTAATTCCTCCGCCGGAGTACAAAATGTACTGTGATGGCGTAATTTCCATACAGCGCAAATTTACAAATAATCCCACAGAATCATTTAACCGCCAGGGACCAAGGTACCCAGTGTAATAACGACGATCGTGTTTTTCAACCTTCGAAATAAATTTATCTGCTTTGTGTTTAGGGTATCCGCAAACCGCCGGTGTTGGGTGCAGTTCCCCAATAAAATCGCCCAGTTGTCTCGACAGTTTTTTCTTTGCAAAACGGAAGATCGTGAGCAAATGGGCCACCTTGCCGCTTTCCAGTGTTTCCGGCCCTTGTGTGGTATAAGGATGAATGTTGAATTGGTAAAAAACATCCAGCAGGTAGCGTGAAACAAAGGCCTGCTCTTCAATGTCTTTCGTATTCCAACTGTAATCGGAATCGGCTTGTCGCATCTGGGTTCCGGCTAAAGAAACTGTCTCCATGAGCTTTCCATCTGACTTCAGCAGAACCTCCGGCGTGGCACCCATCCAGCAGCCAGCTTTTGGCAAATTGACCAAATACACGAATGCGTTGGGCGTTTGTTGGAAAAGCTGTAGATATAAACTTCCCAATGAATCTGTTTTGCGCTGAAATGGAATCAGGCGCGACACAATCACCTTTGACAGTTTCGTCGTCTTGATTTCATCAATCGTTGATCTGATATCTTGCAGGTATTCGTCCTTGTCAATAATGAAATGATTGTTTGAAGGAGGTGCTTCAGACTTGTGGAACGGAAGTTGGTCAAGATCGATGCGAGAAATTTCCTCCATCCCTTTTTTGTAAATTCCCGGTTTCAGCAAAACCAGCGGCTTGTTTTCACTAATCTGGTAAGGCGCAAAAACAAAACCTTCCTGCCCGTTTAATTTATTGATGTGAGCCGGATCAATTAAATCCTCCTTATCTGTTATCAGAATTTCCGGCGTCATGCTGCCAGGCATCGACCAGACGGCGAAATAGCAATTATTCTCAATTAATTTATCCAGTAATAATGCAAAATCTCTTTGATCAGTCATTCCTTTTTACAATCATATTTGTCACCCGGGCTGTTGAAATCAGCCTTCCGTCTTCACTTCTAACATCAACATTCCACACATGGGTCTGGTTTCCCTGATGAATAATTTTTGCCACTGCCACCGCTTTTCCTTCCCGAAGGACACCAGTATGATTCCCTGTCACCTGGATCCCTCGAACATCGAACGATTGAAAATCGACCAAAAGCATGCTCCCAAGGCCTGCCAGCGTTTCGGCCATAGCGAGGTTCGTGCCTCCATGCAAGATTCCGTCAGGACGACAATTTTTCTCCGATAATTTGAAATCTCCTTCGACGAGGCCCTTTTCAACCTTGGTGATTTGAAGCCCCAAACTCCCCAACAAACTTTGTTGGCTGGCTTGATTGATGAGCTCCAACGGCGTGTCAAAATTCAACAAACTAAAATCCATATTCCTCTTTCAAAAAATGAACCTCTAAAATAAGGTTTCCTTTTGAAAAATGGTATGGGATTCAATCATTATTCATCAGGAATAACATTTGCGAAAGAATACGGATTAGGTATCCTGTTTTTTGTAGGCTTTTTTCAAGCGGATACCGCTGATGGTTAGATCCTCCGGTGGGTTGCTATTTTCATCGGTGAGGTAGAATAATTTTGATTCGTGTTTTTGCAGCGTCACAGTTATTTCACTCAAATTCCCCAGGCCGATACTCTCTCCCAACTTCCACTCGTACACCCAGTTGTTGTTCTCTTCGTTAATTTCAGAAAACACATAATTCTCTGTTACGGCTTCTTCGGTATCGTTTAATATGAGCAGACCCCAGGCTCGTGGCGAGCGATAGCGACGAAGGGCCACTTTGCATTTTTTTTCTTTCCCCCAATAAGGCAGAGTGGCGCTTTGTGGCCGTTCCTGAGGAAGAAGCAGTCGCCAGATTTCCAGCTCGCCGTCATTCCAGCTCGAGAAACGATCTGAAGTACTGACCACACCGCCCAAAATACCATCCCAATATGCGATGCTCAGTTTTTCCTGCGCAGTCATGTCGCAATTCACATCGCGCAGGGTGATCACATCCGGGTCATTTTGCCAGAAGATATTGTTGAAATATTGCGTGTAGTAACTTTCATGCAGCATGTTGCCCACTGTCGATTCCTGCCACTCGCAGTTGATGCTGTTGGAAATCCGCATGGCATCTACATAGCCGATCATGGGCGCATAGGGAGACGTGCCACTGAACCAAAAACTTCCGGCGCCAATTTCTTCCCGAATGATCTCCAACACTTCTGTGAATATCTGAACCGACGTTTTTGTTTTGTCGTAGCGATCAATGCCAACGCTGGGTTTTAGTCCCCAATCCATAAAATCAGTCTTGTAGAAGGTGTAGCCCATTTTCCGGTAGGTTCGGAAGACTTTCTGAATGTATCGCTGCACATCCGGGTGACTACCATCCAAGGCATAATGTTTTCCACCTTCGTCCCTGGAAAATTCCCATTCCAAAATGGGATCACCATTCATATCTTTGATCAACCAGTTTTTATGACGTCGAAAAATCTTACTTTCTTCGCTAGCCATAAACGGTGCCACCCAGATACCTGCGCGATACCGTCGTTGAAAGATATCACGAGCAGCATTTTCCATGCCTTTCGGCCACTGATCATTGGGTTCCAGCCAATCGCCATGTACACAATAGCTATCGTTGATAAGAATGGTATCGAGCGGAATACGTGGATCAATACCATCCAAGGTCGTTAGCAATTCCGTGAGGTTATCGTAGCCAAAATCATGTTTGAATTCGTTGTAAGAGCACCAGTGGTAACTTGTCTTTGAGTCTTTTCGGGCTTCCAGGTTCTCCGAAATATTCCATGCCAAATGCTGCATGGTTTCGTAGGGTTTGTTTCCGAAGAAAATGTATATGTCCGGCAATTTGATGAAGTCGTCTTTCAATGGAATATTCTCAGTAACAAAACCGGTTTCAAACAAAATGGATTCCACATCCGGGTATCGGTCCAGCAATCCACGACGATGTGGACGGTTGTAAACCGTACTTTTCTGAATAAAATCGCTGTGTTCATAAGCTCCAAAAGACAAGGTCTCTCCCTGATCCGAGATCAGTCCGGTAGTGAGGTATGAGTCGTATGACCAGGCTTGTTCGCCTAACTTATTGCCATATTCAGCAGCGGTGGGTTTCGGGAATTCATACAATCCCGTTTGTCCGGCATACCCCTCTCCTTGCTTGAAAAAATATTTTGACCCATTGATGACCGCTTCTCCCAATGGGCAAAACCAATATGGAGCCTGCTGCATACCGCTAAGTTCAGCACCAATGGAGATGGAGCCAGAATTGAC
>DATFMO010000117.1:0-2494 GCA_035266925.1 Sunxiuqinia sp.
CGGTAGCTCAGTTGGATAGAGCAACTGCCTTCTAAGCAGTAGGTCATGGGTTCGAATCCCGTCCGGGGTACCAAAAGAAATATCAAATTGATTCAAAGACTCTTAAAATGACTATTTTAAGGGTCTTTTTTGTTTTGTGAAATGGTTAAAAAAGAGGACTGCATATATCGGTCAATCCAACAGTTAGCGATTTGGCACGATTGGGAGACTCCAGCATCTGGAGAGAGATTGACAACCTGATGAAACACTTGGGGTATAAGCATACTGATCTGGAACGGGTATATTTTCATGTTGTTTCTACCCGTATCAATTGTTAGACTGGAAAGAAGATCAAAGACAGTTACGAGAAAGAAAAGATACAGCGGTTCATTAAAGACCTGGAAGAAAAATATCAGTTATCTATAAATGACACCAGAGAAAATTTGAACATTCGGTTTTTCAGTTCCAGCAAAAATAGCAGGTAGTTGGGAGTTTTCAATGCAACTTTACAGTTTCCTATCCAGCTTGATACCTCTTAAAATTCTCGGCTTGTTCAAAGATCTCTTTATAAACTTCGTCCCGATCAATTGGAGGATAATCCTTTTCAGCCAAAAGGATAATCAAATCAACTTTGAGTTCTGCTTTAATTGGGCTTCGGTGAATTTCATAGCTCTGGTTTAATTTTTACAGACCAAGAATTGGTAGCATTTGGACAGTGTGGTTCCTCCCTTGAAAACGGTGTCTTGCCCAACTTCGCTTTTGAAAATGGTATAGAGCGCCGAGCTTATCCTATAGTCCTTCTTGATATAAATCGCAGGGATGCTCATTTGGTCGGCGGTGAACTGAACGGCCTGTCTGAAAAGGGTTGGGTTTCGGTGCAGGATCATACGATATTCCATTTTGGGGTGGCGGACAAAACTTTTGAAGCTCCGGGCAGCTTCTATTTGGTGATGGGGTTGAGCGATTTCAACAACGGCTGAGTGCTATCCGTTTGTTGAAGCTCCTCCAACATGGCACCCAGTAATGCGCGGGCAGAAGGCGGGAATTTTAAGGCCAGCCGAACCAATGTATTTTTTTCGTTCGCTGACAAGCCTTTGAGAATACTGAGTAAACGCTTGCTCGCTGATTCAATGCTGGCATCGGGTATTTTTTTGATGTACCACATGGCATCCAATAGCTGAAGCAGCGGAATATTTTCCTTGGTGATGGTCAATTTATAAATACCATTCCCAATTCCTGTCAAATATACCTGCACGGCTGAAACGGTCAAAGACCTCCGCTTCGCTCCGGTGCTTCACATTCGTTCAATTTTCTAAAATCTGATCTATCTTTCAAGGTAGAAAATTGACATGCACCCTTATCGACGACCAAGGCCAAAAATTGTAAATGGCGTGCTCCCGAGTACTCGGAACCGAAATAAATCCGGAAGGCATTGGGGATGCAAATGTTTGATAAAAATGACATCATTTATTCTTACACGACAAAAGAGGCTGTTGAAGACGGTACTTTGGTGGTAGCCAATAATGAGTTGGTTGAAAAAGCTGCCATACGGATTCCCGTGTATTTCGTCCGGCATGTTTGGGATCGCTATGTTGATGTTCGTTCGGGGAAAATTTTATTATAAATTGGCAGATTCGAATTTGTTATCTTTTTACCATCGTTGTTGTAGCTCGTTTTCTTTCAGGTAAAAAAGTGGATAATCTGATTAATAATTATCCAAAATTGAAAATCGATTATCCAAATTTTAACAATCTGATCGATGCCAATGACTAACTTTAGCCTTGACGCCCGATAAACTAATTCATGTAAAAAACAGAAAGTAACTGCTTTTCTTGTTTCACTTGGAGTTCAGCAAAAGAGCACGAGTTTATTTCTATGATGCAAGGCTCGAAACTCAGTAGGGAAGTGGTTTAGCAGCAGATTGATTACTTTTTTCTAATTCCTCAACTAAACGATGAAAAAATGAAATTTAGAGTAAGATTAAAAGCGCGTTCAATACTTTTTCTTTTGTCAATACTGATGTATATAAGTGCATTACCCCAGAATGTTGCTTTCGTTTATCATGTTGAAAATACTGCTGCAAACTTCCTGAACCCGACATTCAAACCGTTCGACGAACTTCCGGTAATTAGCAAATTGCCAGACTCTTTTAAATGGAATAATGGTCGTGGTCGTGACACAACTTTTGCCAGTTGGGAGCACCACCGTGCTGAGATAAAAGCAATGTTTGAACACTACGAAATTGGGAAGAAACCGGATCGTCCGGATAGCGTAACTGCGAGCTATTTCAATGATACCCTCATCGTAAATATGACAAAGAATGGAAACACGCTAAAACTGGTTTCTCGTGTTAAGCTTCCGGAAGGCAGTGGCCCTTTCCCTGCGGTAATTGGAATTGGCCGTGGTTCAGGGAGTTTACCCGATAGCATCTTTAGTAGTCGGAATATTGCCGAAATTGCTTTCGATTTCAGGCAAGTGATGGCACATCAGCAAGTTCGGGGGAAAGAACCCATCA
>DATFMO010000118.1:0-2716 GCA_035266925.1 Sunxiuqinia sp.
CAAGGTACCACACCTGACCCACTGTTTTGGGCACCAGTCGAAAACCTTCCGAATTAATGCTAACTTTTTCCGGCCAGTTTTTCACAAATAAGCCGTGATTAGTACCAACATACAATTTCCCATTATGCACCAGCGATGAATAGGTGGCTCCCAACCCTTCCGGGTCGTACATAAAAGTGAAGGGTGAACTGATATCGATATAGTCGATCCCGTTGTCGAGCCCCAGCCAAAGATTGTTATCCACATCGGTTCCAATGCTTAAAATGGTATTGTTTTGCAATCCTTTCTTTTTATTGACATGCTGAATAATTTTACCGCTGGCATCGGTAATTAGCAGGCCATTTTGAATGGTTCCCCAAGCATAGTAGGCGTCCTGAAAGCGAGTCGCTGAAAATATTTGATTGTCTTTCAAAAAATCATTGGCAACACCTTCCCAAGGCGTCAGTTTTTGACCGTCGTAATCATACACCCCATTGTTGGCTGTTCCAATCAATACCCGGTTGTTGTATACCGGTAGTATCGCCCAAATCTCCTTACCGATCAACGAATCAACGCCTGGAAGTTTGTAAAAACGCCCATTGCGATATTCCTCCAGCCCTGTCACTTCGTCCTGCACCCACAAGCGGTTATTCACATAAAATGAAAAACGAATGCGGTGTTTAACAGGCGCTTTCGTAATTTTACCATCATGGTAGATAAATAGGTGCGAATACGACTGGAAAATAACTCCAAAATTGGTCAGGTGGATTCGCCAGATTTCTTCGAAGTTGCGATCACCCGGAGGCACCAAATCACGCAATGAATGGTACCTCAACTGACCATCTGCATCTGGCTCCATGTAACCAAACTCATTTTGTTGGCCAATGTAAATTCGGTCATTATCATCCACTTTCAGCGATCGAACAATGGAGTGATTGGGCAAACCATAGAGATGCCAGTGAGCGCCATCAAACTCCAACAGCCCGCCATTATTTCCAAAATAAATGAAGTTTTTGCTGTTTCGGACAATCTGCCAGTTTTGGGCACTGGCTTGATATTCCTGCCTCGCCCAGCTTTGGATTTCCGGCACACCAACATCCTTCAATTGCCCGTAAGAAAAGGAACAAACAAGCATTAGCAAGCTTAGTAAAAACGTTTTGTTCAGGATGCGCCACATGTAACAAATATAACGAAATTCGGATTTTATGTTTGTTTTCATCCTTCAAATTCCTGCCAGTCCACTATTTTTGGAAAAATTTTAAACCCAAAAAGATGAGAACCGGACTGATTGGCGCCATGCATGAAGAAATTCTTTTGCTGAAAAAGGATATTGACAACCTCAAAGTAGACCGAATTGGATCACGCGAATTCTATTCCGGCACCATTAACGGGAAAGAGGTGGTGATGTGCTTGTCAGGATGGGGAAAAGTGGCTGCAGCGTCCACAGCAACCAGCCTGATAAATCTTTACGAGGTGGACCAGCTGGTGTTCATCGGCTTGGCCGGGTCCATGCAGTCTCACCTCAACATCGGTGATATTGTTGTGGCCGATCGCCTTGTTCAGCACGATGTTGATCTGACAAAGCTGGAACTGTTTGGCGAAATCAAGTCGCCGTTTTGGAAAACCTTTGAGTTTGAAATTGCTCCCAATGTTAGTGCACACGCCGTGAATGCCGTTGAGAAATTCACTCTCAATTTGAGAAATGGGAACTATTCCTCAATTAATGTGGAATATGACCCCAAAATTTTTGTGGGCGCTATCGGCACGGGCGACCAGTTTGTGGCATCTCCCAAAGGGAAAAGCCGAATCAGTGAACGTTTCCCAAATCTATTGTGTACCGAGATGGAAGGTGCTGCAATTGCTCAAATTGCTGCTGATTACGGTATCTCCTGCCAGGTAATCCGTATCATTTCAGACAAGGCTGACGAAGATGCCCACAGCTCATTCGCAAAATTTCTTTTCCAGGAAATTAGCAACATCTCTGTTGAGATTGTCAAACTACTTTTAGAGTAAAAAAACTGCGCTACAGCCACTTACAACAATGAAGCCGCTTTTTAAGGCTAAATTGACATTGATATTTTTTGACGTTTATTATTATTTGTTAACGAAAAATAAATGTCGATTGATTTTTTGTGGCATAGAAATTGTAATTAAATATCCAGTCACACACCATTATATATGCCACTTAGCCGTGGAAACAATTAAACAAAATCGTTTTAGTTTAGAAGGACCAGAAAAGCCATCAGACAATTGTTCGATGGCTTTTTTTTGTGTCTTATCTTTTTATCTATTATTGATAACCAACATTAGCCCCATGAAAACCTCTTTGGTTTTTCCGAGTTGCAACAATCAATGCAATTACTGCTTAAATTCACCGGGGGAATTTATGCCCCGTGGTTCGTGTCCATATTTCCATCCAGTTTCTTGTCCTCTGGCCAGACAGACCCATCCTTTTCCAGTCGATGAAAAGGATAGAAAAATCTCGTCCAAATAAAGCTATCCACCCGCCTCCTCACGATTTCCGGCATGCACACATCCCCTTCTTGTACGCCCATCGTTTCGTCTCCCCAGCACCGGCCCGCTATTTGGACTGGCCAACACACCGAAAGCTAACTTATGTCGATAAACCCAAAAGAAAGATCATGTTGAGGTACGACGGCCTACGGGGGTTTTGAATTAGAAAACAAGGGAAGAAATTCGGGCAGGCACTAGAAAGCAACGCTTGTTTGAGGAGGAA
>DATFMO010000119.1:0-9181 GCA_035266925.1 Sunxiuqinia sp.
TGAGTCTGAAATAATGTTTAATGGTTATCCGCATTTTTACCTGGTTCGCAAATTCCTGCCAGGCGTCAGACTGGGATTCTCCCTGTTTGCCCCGGCCCTAAAAGAAGCAGGGAAAATCAATTCGCTCCCTTCAGGGCTTGGGGAAAACAAATTGATTTTCAATACTTCATTCTGCTTTTAGGTATGCATGTGGATACTCATTTTCTTTATTAAGCGTGAAGCCATTGGTTGATAACAGGTTTTTAATGTTTGGTCCCAAGTGCCAATGCCCAATCATCGCGATTTCGCAGCCGGCTCGTTTAATTTATTTTAGTCAAAATAAAATAATTTAAATATCTGTATATCATTGCAATAGAATTATTTGTTTAAAAAAAAGTATAAATAATTAAACAAACTAAATTTTAGCTTGTTGGTTTATCTTGAAAATAATAGGAGGACTAATAATGAAAATAAATGGTTTTGTTAAAACAGAGCGGCAAGTGAATGGGCTGAACGACCACGAAAACGGTGCGATGGTCAAAAACCAACTTCCTGATGATCTTATTGGAGACAATCACATTGCCACATCGATAGATACACCACTTCGTGACGACGCTTTTGTTATGAGTGATGAGCAGAAGATGGACCTGATAGAAGATAAATTTCGTGACATCATGAATACCCTGGGGCTGGATTTGACAGACGATAGTTTGAATGGCACACCTCACCGGGTCGCAAAAATGTTTGTTCATGAAATTTTCAATGGATTGAATCCTGCGAATAAACCCAAGATTTCAGTCTTTGAAAACAAGTTTCAGTATGGTGAAATGTTGGTTGAAAAGAATATCAATCTTAACTCAACCTGCGAACATCATTTCCTTCCAATTGTCGGGAAGGCGCATGTCGCCTATGTTTCCAGTGGACAGGTGATCGGACTGTCAAAAATTAACCGCATTGTTGATTATTTTGCTCGTCGTCCGCAAGTGCAGGAGCGTCTGACTGTGCAAATCGCCAATGAATTGAAAAATATATTGAATACGGAAGATGTTGCTGTTGTGATTGATGCCAAGCACATGTGTGTTTCTTCACGGGGAATTGAAGACGAAAGCAGCTCAACGGTGACTGCCGAGTACGGTGGTATTTTCAAAGAGAAAGATCGAAGGGAAGAATTTCTCAACTATATTTCACTTGGGAAGTAGTGAAAAACGATTCATGTAAATTGAACCTCTCAGCGATGGGAGGTTTTTTTGTGCCCATTTTACTCATTTTAAGTTTGCTTAGCTTTTTTTAAAGCGACTTTGCAGCTTTTTGGAATAATTCTTGTCACTAATAGTGGCAAAAGTTGAAAGCTATGAAACAATTTATACTCTCCATCTCATTATTAGTATGTTTGCTATGGGCACACCCGTCATTTGCCCAAAAGGCTTCTCTTTCTGAGAAGGAAAATTATCGTATTGAGAAAATTTATCCGAACCCGGTTTCTGATCAGGTATCCCTTGAAATCCATGCAGCTGACTATTCACAGGTGAAATTTGAATTAATCGACATCCTGGGAAACAAAATCAAGCAGTGGCACAAAATGGAACTGGTGCCGGGGGATCAAAAGATCAAACTTGATCTTCAAACCTATAATCCGGGTTTTTATCTGATTAAAGCCAGAATTGGGGAACAGGTAATTGTGAAACGAATCCGCAAGGTTTGAATGATCCGTCAGGATCCTGAAACTTCAGGTGTATTTCATAAGCGCATAAGTTTCGGCTAATAGTTATTCATTATTGGTTTTTATTCACTATTGTATACATTCCAGCCGGGCAGAATTGTCAGAGCTGCTTTGGTTTAAATTCGCAGTTTTCTATTCGTGGATATTGTTGTTTTTTACTTCCCCTTTTCTTTCATCGGTTTATCGGTATTTTTCAATGTTGTGAATTCATATTTTAAATTCTGAATAAATACCCCGGTTCATGACATAAAACAGTTTATTTCTCCGTCTTCTTTTTTTAACTTGTCAGTAAATTCAAGTAGCGAAGCCTATGAAATTAATCCTCGAAAATATCAAAGAATTAGTACAAGTGGAGGAAACAAGAACCACTTGGGTTGCAGGATCCAATATGGTCAAGTTGCCTGTATTACGCGATGCCTACCTGGTAATTAACGACGATCAGATTGAAAGCTTCGGGGAGATGAAGGATTTCAGTGCCCGCCTGGTAGAAGGTGCGAATATGGTGATGGAGGTGGATTGCGCGGGTAAAATTGTGATGCCGGGATACTGTGACTCTCATACACATCTTGTTTTTCCGACCAGTCGTGAGCAGGAATTTGTGGATCGCATCAAGGGGCTGAGTTACGAGGAGATTGCCAAACGTGGTGGTGGAATTCTCAATTCAGCTAAACAAATGGAGCAGGTTAGTGAGGAAGAGCTGTTTGAGGCGGCGATGATGAGGCTGGACGAAATTATGCACATGGGAACCACAGCCGTTGAGATAAAAAGCGGATATGGATTGACCGTCGAATCGGAATTGAAGATGCTGCGCGTCATCAAACATCTAAAAGAACACAGCCCACTGATGATCAAAGCAACCTTTTTGGGAGCACATGCTATTCCTGCAGGGTACAAAAATGATCGTCAAAGCTATATTCAACTGATTATACAAGAAATGTTGCCAGAGATTGAACGGGAGGGATTGGCCGATTACATCGATGTGTTTTGTGATACTGGTTTTTTTACCGAGGCAGAAACGGGCCAAATACTTGAAGCCGGTGCAAAATATGAATTACAGCCAAAGATTCATGCCAACGAACTGGGCCTCTCGGGAGGCATCCAGGTGGGCGTGAAGCATGACGCATTGTCGGTTGATCACCTCGAACATGTTGGCGATGATGAAATTGTTGCGTTGAAAGGATCAGTGACCATGCCAACCATTCTTCCCGGTGCTGCCTTTTTCCTGAATATGCCCTTGTCACCGGTTCGCAAAATGATTGACTCCGGCTTGCCAATCGCGTTGGCTAGTGATTTCAATCCAGGTTCTGCGCCGTCCGGCAACATGAATTTTATCCAGTCGTTAGCATGCATCAACTACAAAATGACGCCCGAAGAAGCCATAAATGCCTGCACCATCAATAGCGCCTATGCTATTGGCCTGGAGCGGATTTGTGGCAGTATTTGTCCTGGCAAACAAGCCAATTTATTTATTACCAAAGAACTTCCGTCATACAGGGCAATTCCTTATTATTTTGGCACCAACCCGGTGGAAACAGTTATCATTGATGGCGAAATACAAGGAAGATAATCCTTGGCAATTTTAATGACTTTTAAGCTAACCCAAAAATAAAATCGCGCTATGAATCAGCTAATAGAATGTGTCCCTAATTTTAGTGAAGGAAGAAATTCTGCTGTAATCAAACAAATAACCGATGCCATCGAACGAGTTGAAGGTATAAAACTGCTGAATGTCGATCCCGGCAAGGCAACCAATCGAACGGTGGTAACATTTGTTGGATCACCTGAGGCAGTCATAGAGGCTGCTTTTCAAGGAGTGAAAAAGGCGTCAGAATTAATCGATATGAGCCAGCATCATGGTGAGCATCCACGTTTTGGGGCAACTGATGTTTGTCCGTTGGTGCCTATTGCCAACATCACGATGGAAGAAACTGTCAAATACGCCCATAAGTTGGCAAAACGAGTTGGCGAAGAGTTGGCTATTCCTGTATATTGTTACGAGTTTGCAGCCCAAAATGAAGATCGAGAAAGCCTGGCAAATTGTCGATCAGGTGAGTATGAAGGCCTACCCAAAAAACTAAAAGATCCGAATTGGAAACCCGATTTTGGCCCGGCTGAATTTAATACCCGGTCAGGGGCAACAGCTGTAAGTGCCCGTAATTTCCTGATTGCCTATAACATCAACCTGAATACTACTTCAAAGCGCCGTGCCAATAGTGTGGCTTTCGATGTGCGGGAAGCAGGGCGTGTCAAACGGGAAGGCAATCCAGTGACCGGTAAAATTGTGACAGATGAAAAAGGACAACCCGTGCGAATTCCAGGGACATTGAAAAAAGTACGTGCAATTGGTTGGTATATTGAAGAATATGGGGTGGCTCAAATCTCCATGAATTTAACGGATATCACGGTGACGCCCATTCACATTGCTTTCGATGAAGTTTGTAAAAGTGCTGAAAAACGTGGATTGCGGGTGACAGGCTCCGAATTGGTAGGCCTTACTCCGCTGCAAGCCATGTTGGATGCCGGTAAATATTTTCTGCGCAAACAGCAACGTTCAACAGGTATTTCAAATGCAGAGATTATTAAGATTGCCATCAAGTCGATGGGCTTGGATGAGTTGGCTCCTTTCAAGCCTAAAGAACGTATTATTGAATACATGTTGGAGGATCAGCAGTTAAAATTAAAAGATCAAAACTTGGAGTTGTTTGCTGATGAAACAGCGTCGGAGTCACCGGCTCCGGGAGGTGGATCAATTTCGGCCTATGTTGGTTCGTTGGGAGCCGCTCTGGGCGGAATGGTCGCCAATTTATCTGCACACAAGCGTGGTTGGGATCATCGATGGGAAGAGTTTTCCGGTTGGGCTGAAAAGGCTAAAGATTGTCAATCCCACTTGCTAAAATTGGTCGATGAAGATACGATGGCGTTCAACGAAATTATGAGTGCATTTGGCTTACCTAAAAATACATCCGAAGAAAAAGAGGCCCGAACTGAGGCCATCCAACGGGCAACACTCAATGCCATTGAAGTGCCACTGGAAACCATGCGTGTGGCTTATCAGTCGATGGAAGTTATTCAGGCGATGGTTGAGATCGGAAATCCCAATTCGGTGTCTGATGCCGGGGTGGGAGCCATGTGTGCACAAACGGCGGTTCATGGAGCATACCTCAATGTATTGATCAATCTTCAAGGCTTAAAAGACGCTGAGAAAGCTGCGACGATGAAACATGAAGCAACGGAATTATTATATCATGCTGAAACAAAGGAACAGCTGATTCTGAAACTGGTGATGGAGAAAATTAACGGTGACAGCTAATTTAAAAATCAAAAGGCAGTGTTTGGCTTTTGTACGCTGATGGTCAGGCAAAATCCGTCAGGATCCTGGTAGGTGATTCCATTCACCAACCAATAAGGATTCGCCGATTGTACGGTCGGAATTTTGTGCTTCTCAAATCGGGCAGCCAGTTGCAGAAGCTGAGCTTCCGATTCGACATAAAATACCAACTGATCATCTTTATCTGGTTGATGTTCCGGCGCTTGATCTGAGGTGGTGAATTCAAGATGCCAACCCAAATTCTCCAGGCCCAGAAAAACACCATCATATTGGTCATGATCATTGAATTCACCTAGGACCTCCAATCCCAAAATATCCTTGTAAAAATGTATGATTGGTCTTAAATCGGTGGTATGGCGTGCAACACGTAGTTTCACAGTTTAATAGATTTATGGCAGATGAAAGCAAATTAAAGCAAATCGGAAATGTTGCTTAAATCATCAACTTTGTCTTGGTAGCCCAGCGAATCGTAGCTGTCAATCAGTGATTCCAATAGCTTTTTGATGATCATGCGATCTTCGCATGGCTCATAAAAATCGTCCAACCCGTATTGCTCATTTCGGTTTAAAAAGAATTCGACTTCCTTGCGGCCGATAATCGCTCCTTTATTGGATGGATTGATGTAGAACAGAATGGATGATTTGTAATCTTCACCGTGGGCTTCCCGCGCCATTTTAGGGTCAATGTATGCCAAAAGCGGTGTTTTGGGGAAATTGACGAATTGAACCGGGAAATTGAGCTCGCGCGCCACAAGGGCATATAAAATAGCTACCGAAAACGCATTGCCTTTTTTGGTTTCCAAAACCTGGTTGATGTAACAGTTTTGGGGCGAGTTTAGGTTATTCAGGTTGACGGAAAATTTATTGGTATCGTAAAAAATATGATTCAGAACTGTTATTTTTTCCAGTGACGTCAGCTTGTTGTTGATTTCCAGCCACACATCGTTCGAGATCTTTTGAATTTTCGATTTGACTTGTTTCAGTTTTAAGTCGGGGTATTGATATTGTGTAATTAAAAAGAAACCTTCAAAAAGATCGACTTCGCGCTTGTTGGCCCAACTCCATATTTTTGACTTGGTCTCGCTAAACTGAATTTGCTGAATCAAATTTTCAATGCGGGTTTGCAACAGTTCATCCAAACTGGTTTCCCAAATTTGTTCCAATTGATCAATGATGTTTGCGTCTTCAGAAATTAATTGCTGTTCTACCATTTCAAAAACGGATTCATCGGGGTCGTCCAATAATGCAATCAAAGCCTCTAATCGTTTTTTCTTCATGGTTTCACGCTTAAATTTATAGCTTATCTAATATCAGTTTGATCAACTTTTTCATGTAAGGATGGTAGTTTCCATTAGCGTCTTTCGATACCCGGTTGGCAATGATAAGACAAACGGTCAACGCATTGTGCCCCAGTAAAGTTGATAAACCATAAATGGCTGAACACTCCATTTCGTAATTGGTAATACGATAGTCGTTATAATAGAAACTTTCAATTTTGTCATTTAGCAACGGATCAGCAAGACCCAAACGCAGGGTTCTTCCCTGAGGACCATAAAAGCCCGGAGCTGAAATGGTAACACCTTCGAGGAACTCTTCACTTTTAATGGCATTATAAAGCACCGGTGAGGCGTCAACCACATAGGGCGTTGTTAGCAATGGATTCCACTCGGTATGTTCCATAAAAATCCGTTCGAAATTGAGATCAGAAACTGACTCCCGATTGGCATAAAAATTTAGCAGACCATCAAAACCAATTGCTTTTTTCGAAATGACGAAACTGTTGACTGCCAGATCTTCCTGCAATCCACCGGATGTACCAATACGGATAATATTTAACGAACGCTTTTCAGTTTTTATTTCACGTGTGGTTAAATCAATGTTAGCCAATGCATCCAATTCATTTACAACAATGTCGATATTGTCCGTTCCAATACCTGTTGAAATGACTGTAATTCGTCTGTCGCCATATTTTCCGGTTGTTGAAACAAACTCCCGGTTTTGAACGGTAAACTCGATATCAGTCATGAAGGACGCAATCATCTCTACCCGGCCGGGGTCTCCAACCAGGAGGACATGATCAGCTAGTTGTTCAGGTTTTAGATGAAGATGGAAGATACTTCCGTCGGGATTAATGATAAGTTCTGATGACCTGATCATATAAAAAGGAAATTTGGTTGTCTCAAAACTAAAGAAAAAAATGCGAATAATCCAACTGTTTGAGCTTCACAATCAGGCCATTTAACGGCTTTTTATCAAATATGGATTGTTAATTTGAGTATTTGTTTAAAATTCCCGTTCTTGTGCTCTATTGTCAACCTAAAATTTTAACACAATGGATTTCAACTTTAAAAAGTCGTATTTAATCATTATAGCAGTCGTTGTTGTAGTGCTTTTGTTTTTCGGAAGCAGCACATTTGTAACCATTCAACCCGGTGAGCGAGGGGTCATGTTCCGTCCGTTCAGCAGTGGCTTGGACAAGGAAGATATATACATTCCTGGATTCCATATTGTCGCGCCCTGGAATAATTTGATCGTTTATGACGTGAAGGAACAACAACGGGAGGAAACGATGGATGTGTTGGACAAAAACGGTTTATCAATCAGTATGGATGTCACCGTTCGCTTCAATCCTACCTACAAACGCATTGGCTACCTGCACGAAACTTTTGGGGTTCGCTATGTGGATAACCTGATTATTCCGGAGGTGCGATCATCGGTGCGGCAGGTTTGTGGACGTTACACTGCCGAGGAGATTTATTCAACCAAACGAAGTGAAGTTGAAGCTTCAATTATTAAGGAAACAAAAGATATCCTTGAAAAAAATAATATTGCCATGAAGGCACTTTTAATCCGTTCCATTAATCTTCCAGATAAAATTAAGCAGGCTATTGAGAAAAAACTGGAGCAGGAACAGGCTTTCCTGACATACCAATACACGCTGGAAACGGCCAAAAAGGAAGCTGAGAAAAAGCGGATTGATGCCGAAGGGATTGCCCGCTATAATAAGATTATTAACGCTTCGCTCACGACCAATATTCTCAGGCAACGAGGGATTGAAGCAACTCTTGAACTAGCCAAATCGCCCAATTCGAAAGTTGTGGTTGTTGGTAGCTCCAAAGATGGTCTCCCCTTGATATTAGGAAATAATTAATTCATCATACAACCGGCAGGTCGTTGAGACCTGCCGGTTTTTTTTGTCTTTTAAAATGAAGAAGATCATTAATCCGCATGAGAACGACGATCCATCAAAATACCAATGCATTGGCTGCTCGCCATTTAATCCGATTGGTATTCGTTTGGAATTTTGGGATGTCGGTGACGAGATTCTGTCGTCGTGGTTTCCTCGCCCCGAATTTATGGGCTGGGAAAATGTGTTGCATGGCGGTATACAGGCAACCTTGCTTGACGAAGTTGCAGCGTGGGTTGTTTACACCAAATGCCAAACTGCAGGTGTGACCGCTGAAATACAGGTGAAGTACAAGAAGACAGTTTTTATGGATCGTGGTGCGTTGAAATTGAAAGGGAGATTGATCGGGCAAAATCGAAGGATGGCACATATCCAAACCCAAATATTCGATGCGGATAATCAGTTGTGTGCAGAGGCACAGGTGAAGTATTTTATTTTCCCGGAAGAAGTTGCCCGCGAAAAATTTCATTACCCGGGAATTGACGCGTTTTATGAATGATTTGATTGTCCATTGTGAATGGACAATTCAAAAAGAAAAAGCCGATAGCAGCTTATTTAATTCCTTCTAAAAATTGGTAGCAAGGAGCTGTATTCTCGCTTGATCCTGATTGTTTTACGCTATCAGGCTTATCTGTTTTCGAATCCGTAGACTGAATTTTTTCCTGTTTTACCTCCGGCATTTTTATTTTTTCAGCAGAAGTTGTGATACTGATCGAATCCACTTTCAATGGTTTTGGCAGATCAACTTCGTGTGTTAATTTCAAACCGAGAAGGTAAAATATAGAAGATGTAAGAATTAGTAATTTCATGTCTTTTTTTCTTGATGCAACCAAAATTAAACTTTTTTATCAAAAAATTTGATAATTATCGATCAACGTCATTTTTTTTTCTTTAAAAATTGTTAATTCACTGTTGAACGATGACTTTCATCATATTCTTTTGTAACATTCTGAACGTCCGTTTCAGAC
>DATFMO010000120.1:0-11002 GCA_035266925.1 Sunxiuqinia sp.
GCGGTTTTCTCCGTATTCCATACTGATAAATAAAGTACCCCAGAGAGAAAATCAGAAACCCTGTTTTCAAAAACTCAGCGGAATATTTCCCGATAGCGTATCCAACGTCATATGGACTTGAGCTTTTCGCAATAAATACCGGAGGTAAAAATACAAGAACAAGAAAAACGGCAACAATGGAGAGAACGATGATTGGTCTTTTATTTTTCATGATGAATCCTTTTTAACAAAAACCAAATTTATCAAAAAGATTATCAAATGTCAAGCTATTTAACTGCTGTTTATTTTTTGCGGGTGGTCACGTAATTGACCAACTCAACAAGCGCCTGACGGGACGGTGATTCCGGGAATTCGTTGATCTTGGTGATAGCCCGGTCACGATAGAAATTCATCTGTTCGGTGGCATATTCCAGCCCGCCCCGCTCAACGACCAAATTAACCAACTCCTGAACTTTGGCGGTATTTTTATTCTTGCGTTTGACTTCATGCAAAATGCGACGCTTTTCCTTTTCAGTGGAATTGCTCAGCACGTAAAGCAATGGTAGGGTAATTTTCTTTTCTTTGATATCGTTTCCGGTCGGTTTTCCCAACAAACCTTTGGCCTGATAATCAAAAATATCGTCCTTGATTTGAAAAGCAATACCCACGTCAATGCCAATTTGAAACATTTTCGCCACAGTTTCTTCATCGTCGGTGACAGAAGCAGTTCCAATTGCCATGCTGGTAGCAATCAACGAAGCGGTTTTCTTTTCAATAATTTCAAAATAGGTTTCGTAATCGATATCAAGCTTTCGGCTTTTGCGCATTTGCAAAATTTCGCCTTCACTCATGTCTTTCACCGAGCGGCTGATTAAATGCAGAAAATTGTATCGCTTGTTGTCGATATTGAGCAGCATGCCCTTGGCCAAGATATAATCGCCAACCAAAACAGCCAGCTTGTTTTTCCATAGCGCGTTGATTGAAAAACTCCCACGTCTTTCGTACGATTCGTCCACCACATCATCATGCACCAATGTGGCTGTGTGAAGTAATTCGATGGAAGAAGCCGCCATGTAGGTTGATTCGTTAAAACCGCCATTCATCTTGGCCGAAAGAAAAACAAACATCGGACGCATTTGCTTCCCTTTTTTCCGTAAAATATAATTGGTGATGACTGACAGTAATGGGATATCACTTTGAATCGTCTTTTTGAAGTATTCTTCAAATTCATTCAACTCTTGCTCGATCGGTTTTTTAATGATATCCAAAGAGGTCATTCGTGCGGCTTTTGAACGGTTCAAAATTAGCAAATAAATTAAGTTTTTCAGGATCAATCTCAAGTCTTTGACAAATTATCCGGCAATCACCCCAAATGGCTGTTCACTATCAGGTATTTGTAATCTATCTAAAATACAAATCCGATGAATCTTTTCTTTTAGATGGAATCAAATATTTATATATTTGCATTTGTAATTAAGCTAGAAACATGATACCACTACAGGAACTTGACGCAGACCGCCTTGACACGGCAGCAAATATGCTAAAAGCAATTGCGCACCCCATGCGAATTGCCATATTGAAACATCTGGAAGGTGGCAAAAAATTAACCGTCACCCAAATTCATGAGTTACTGGGAATTGAACAATCAACCACTTCACATCACCTGGGAATTTTAAAAGACAAAGGTGTGCTTTGTTCCCGTCGTGAGGGTAAAAATACATTTTACTACCTGAAGCATGATGTGTTGAGTCAAATTGTTGATTGTCTGCAGCGCTGTACTTGCGAATAACTTAACCCAAAAATAGAATCATTTTTGAAGCCGGTCTTTTTACCGGCTTTCTTCATTTATTGCCGGGAAGTTTTTAATTTCGAATTCTAATTTCATACGATGCCAAAAATAAGAGTGACCAAACAGTTTGGGTTTGAAATGTCACACGCCCTGACTAACTATGACGGGCTTTGTAGAAACATCCACGGACATTCCTATAAGCTGCAAATAACCATTATCGGCGAACCGCTTTTAAAGCCCGGAGATCCTAAAGATGGGATGGTGATGGATTTTAGCGTATTGAAGAAACTGGTCAAAAAACACATCATCGATTCACTCGACCATTCACTTATTGTCAACAATGTGGCCGCCCACGACAAGCTGGTGGAGTTGGGTGAACTGTACGAACGTCATCACATTGTCAATTTCCAGCCAACCACGGAAAACCTCGTGCTTTTCATCGCCGAGAAATTTAAAAAGCTATTGCCTGAACATCTTGAATTATTTAGCGTTCGGCTATATGAAACCAGCAACTCGTTTGCTGAATGGTTTGCCTCCGATAATCCTTAAATATTGAAAATCATGCCTGAACAAACTGAAAATAACAACCGCCTTTTTTTGTTGGATGCCTATGCGCTGATCTACCGATCCTATTTTGCGTTCATCCGCAATCCCCGCTTCAACTCAAAAGGACTCAACACCTCGGCCATGCTGGGTTTTGTTAACTCATTGGAGCAGTTGCTTACCAAAGAAAACCCTACACACATTGCCGTAGTGTTTGATGTTCACGCCCCCACTTTCAGGCACGACATGTACAAGGAATACAAGGCCAACCGCGAAGCCATGCCCGAAGACATTCGGTCGGCAATTCCCTGGGTGCGGAAAATCATTGACGCATACAACATTCCCATCCTCGAAAAAGAAGGATTTGAGGCCGATGATGTGATCGGAACGCTGGCCAAGAAAGGCGAACAGGAAGGCTACCAAGTCTTTATGATGACACCGGACAAGGATTATGCCCAGCTGGTTTCCGACAATATTTTCATGTACAAACCCGCTCGTGGTGGAAACGATGTGGAAGTTTGGGGCGTTGACCAGGTGAAAGAGAATTTCAGTGTTGATGATCCGGAGCAGGTGATTGACGTTTTGGGCCTGATGGGCGATACAGCTGATAATATTCCGGGCTGTCCGGGCATTGGTCCCAAAACGGCCATGAAGCTGATCTCAAAATACAAATCGGTCGATAATCTTTACAAACACATCGACGATCTAAAAGGCAAGCAAAAAGAAAACCTGGTTGAGAATGAAGAACAGGTGCGCCTTTCGCGCAAGTTGGTTGAGATCATCCAGGATGTGCCTGTCGCATTTGATGAAAAAGCGCTGACCAAAGAAGAAGCCAATCTGGAAGCACTTCGCAAAATATACAATGAGCTTGAATTTCGCACACTGGCCAAAAAGTTGGGCACATCAGGCGAGCATTCTGATGCCCAATTCGAACAGGGGTCTCTGTTTGGCAGTGATTCCGGCGCCGAACAAATTGTGCGGAAAGATTTGGCCAATATTGAAAATACACCACACCAATATTTTTTGATTGAAAACGCCATGCAGCGAGCGAGTTTACGGGCTGAACTTTCTGTTCAGGAAGAGTTCTGCTTCGATACCGAAACAACCGGACTGGACACACACACCGCCGAACTGGTTTGCTTGTCGTTCGCCTTTAAAAAAGGAGAAGCTTATTGCGTGACACTCCCCAAAAAGCGGGAAGAAGCTCAAAAAGTGGTGGAAGAATTCCGCTTTGTTTTCGGCGATGAAAAAATCCGTAAGATCGGTCAAAACATCAAATATGACATTTTAATGTTGAAAGAATATGGCGTTGAAGTGAAAGGGCCGATTTACGATACCATGATCGCTCACTACCTCATCCAGCCTGAATTGCGTCACAACCTCGATTACCTGTGTGAAACTTACCTCAGCTATCAAAAAGTGGAAACAGAAGCGCTGATTGGCAAAAAGGGGAAAAAGCAGATGAACATGCGGCAGGTGGCTGTCGAAAAGCTCAAGGATTACGCCTGCGAAGATGCCGATTTGACCTTACAACTAAAATTGGCCATCGATCCGGAGCTGGATAAAACCGGTGTCCGCTCGGTATTTGAGGAAATTGAGATGCCGCTCATTCCTGTTTTGGCCGACATGGAAATGGCCGGCGTCAATTTGAATACGGGAGAATTAGCAGAATACGCGAAGAAACTTCGTCAGCTACTCATCAACCTGGAAAAGGAAATTATCGATTTGGCCGGAGAAGAATTTAACGTGTCGTCGCCGAAACAACTTGGACCAATTTTATTTGAAAAACTGAAGATTGACACGAACGCCAAAAAGACAAAAACCAAGCAATATTCTACCTCGGAAGATGTGCTGAGTAAATTGGTGGACAAACACCCAATCGTCTCCAAAATTCTGGACTTTCGCGGGCTAAAAAAGTTGTTGTCAACCTACGTGGAAGCGTTGCCCCAACTGGTAAATGAACGAACGGGTAAGATTCACACTTCGTTTAACCAGGCCATTGCTGCAACAGGGCGATTAAGCTCAACCAACCCCAACCTGCAGAATATCCCAATTCGTGATGAAGAAGGACGAGAGCTCCGCAAAGCATTCACCGCTTCGGATAAAAATCACCTGTTCCTTTCTGCCGACTATTCACAAATTGAACTGCGAATCATGGCCGCTTTGAGCAAAGATGAAAACATGATCCAGGCGTTCCGTGAAAAACAGGACATTCATGCCATCACGGCCTCAAAAATCTACAAGATTCCGCTGGAAGAAGTCAGCTCGGACATGCGCAGGAAAGCCAAAACAGCCAACTTCGGAATCATCTACGGTATCTCCGCATTCGGACTTTCAGACCGGTTGAATATATCACGTAGTGAAGCGAAAGAACTGATTGATGGCTACTTTGAAAACTTCCACCGGGTGAAAGCGTTCATGGACGAATGCATCGATGTCGCCCGCGACAAAGGCTATGTAGAAACCATCAAAGGACGGCGCCGCTATTTGAACGACATCAATTCGGCCAACGCCGTGGTTCGAGGTGTGGCTGAACGAAACGCCATCAATGCACCCATCCAGGGTTCAGCCGCCGACATCATCAAACTGGCAATGATTAACATCCATAATGAATTTCAGGCTCAAAATTTAAAAGCCAAAATGATTTTGCAGGTACACGATGAATTGAACTTTGATGTGCCCAAAGATGAACTGGAACAGGTGCAGAAAATCGTAAAAGAAAAAATGGAACATGCCGTGGACATTGACCTGCCACTAACTGTGGAAATGAATGCCGCTCCCAATTGGCTGGAAGCTCACTAGCGGGTGCGGAGTACTCTGATTCGCCGCAAACTACAACAGTGAATGAAATTTGCCTCTCAATTTTGTAGCGATATGGAAATCGCTACATCCTGGTGACGCGAACTCCAATTTGCATTAAAATACGGCAGAGTAATGAAATTCGCAGAGAATTTGTGGCGATTTGGAAATCGCCACACCCTCGTTAATAAATATTTTAGGATGAACATTAAAAGCTCGCTTTTTTGATTCGGGAATTGCTTATTTTTGTATGCAAAATTACAACCAGGCTGGCATGTTAAAGGAATCTGAACAACGTGATACTTTATTGAATAAATTAAACCAGGCAGTTGAACCAAAGTCAACCAACACCTTAAACGTCACCAGGAAGTTAATTCATCCTGCGACCGTTAAAACTGTAGATTCCATCAACATAGCTGATCGTTTGTCAAATTCTTCAAAAGTCAATCAACAAGTCATTACGAAACCTGCACAGCATACAGAATCAATCCAATTGCTGGATTCTGTCACTCCCATCCGTTCCCGGAAAGTGGAGTTGCAAGCCGGAACAATTGAAAAACCCGGCATTGTATTACCCGAAAAACCGTTGCCAAACCATAAACCTGATTGGTTCATTGGCGTTTTCATTATTGCACTGATTCTGCTAGCGACGGTTCGGTTGTTCTTCAACAAATACCTCAACCAGCTTTTTCATGCTGTAGTCAACTATGCCACTTCTTCACGTCTTTTCCGTGAGCGAACTTTCAGTTTGACCCATGCATCATTCCGCCTCGACTTGATTTTCTATTTTGTTTTCAGCGTATTCATCTATCAACTTTTTGACGAATTTAATATCTCATTCGGACAACCAAGCTTTATTACCTATCTCATCATTCTAGGAATGGTCGTAGGTTATTTCATTTTGAAACGATTAGCCTATTTTTTCACCGGTACCGTTTCTGAAAGCGTTCCAGAAACCGCTGAATTCTTCTTCAATGTCAATATTCACGCCCGGGTACTCGGTTTATTCCTGATCCCCATCACGTTGATTATTGCATTCTCTTCACTCCAAAACCCTGACATAGTGTCTATTACAGGGCTTGCCATTTGTGGGATTTTTTACTTATTACTATTAATTCGAGGGGCAAAAATATTAATGACGAAACATTTTTCTATTTTTTATTTGATTTTGTACCTTTGTACCCTTGAAATTTTACCGTTAATTTTTATCTACAAATTGGTATTGGTTAAAAACGGGATTAGTTAATTAAAACTATTTAAGACTTGAAAATCAAGAAAATATTAGTTTCGCAGCCAAAACCTGAATCTACAAGATCACCTTATTTCGACTTGGCTGAAAAAGCAAACGTTCAGGTTGACTTCAGGCCATTTATTCAGGTGGAAGCTGTTTCAGCAAAAGAGTTTAGACAAACACGTATTCAAATTCTGGATCACACAGCGGTGATCTTTACTAGTCGTACAGCGATTGATCACTTCTTCAGAATAAGCCAGGAAACACGTGTAACTGTTCCAGATTCAATGAAATACTTCTGTATTTCGGAAGCGACTGCTTTCTATTTGCAGAAATACATTGTCTACCGAAAGAGGAAGATTTTTTACGGGAATGGTAAATTTGGTGACTTGGTGGAAATCATGAAAAAACACAAATCAGAAAAATTTCTGGTTCCACTGTCCCACATCCACAAACAAGAAATTCCTCAACTTCTTGATGAAGGTGGCTATAATTACACCAAAGCCATCCTATACCGCACAATTAGCAGTGATTTGTCTGACTTAAAGGACGTTAACTACGATATTCTCGTATTTTTCAGTCCTTCAGGAATTAAATCATTGGTACAGAATTTTCCTGATTTTGAACAAAACAGCACAAAAATTGCTTCGTTTGGTCCAACCACAGCCAAAGCAGTGAAAGAAGCCGGACTCCGTTTGGACATTGAAGCTCCAACGGCACAAGCTCCTTCAATGACCATGGCGTTGGAACAATACATTAAAACGCATAATAAGGCAAAATAAAAAATTGACCAATAGATCATTGAAAAAGGGGAAAGTTTTTTCCCCTTTTTTTATTGTATTTTCGTGACATCAATGAGTAATTTCAAGCTAACAAAAACAGAGCGGCTTTGCAATCCCAAGCTGATTAGCAGGCTGTTTGACGAGGGTGAATCGATTTATATTTTCCCACTCAAAGTCGTTCATCTTGAAACTCCGCTAACAACCCAATTCCCAGTTCAGGTTAGCTTTTCAGTTTCTAAAAAGAATTTCAAACGAGCAGTAAAGCGCAACTTGTTAAAACGCCGAATGCGTGAAGCCTATCGCCTGAATAAACCCACTTTTTATGCGTCCCTTCCCGATGGTCGACAGGTAGCATTCATGATTATTTACACCTGTAAAGAAATCAAAGATTACAAGCTCATTGAAAAGAGCATGATCAAACTAATGCAAAAACTGGCTAATTCTTTGCATCGAAAAAGGGACTAAAACTTAGCCCCTTTCTGAATCATATCTTTGAAAATAATTAGTCCTGATCCATAATTTCAGTCTGCATCCGAACAGAATCTTCGTGAATCAACTGAAACAAGATCTGAATAAAGGTCTTGTTTAAATTTAATTGCTCACCTGTTGTAATCCGATTGTTCATCAAGTCAGTCCATCGATTCATCTGAAGTGCAGTCACGTTATTTTCCTTTTTATACCGACCAATTTCTTTGGCAATTTCCATCCGTGATGAAAGCACCTCCAGCAATTCAGTATCCAGGGCATCGATACGGCTGCGCAACAATTCCAGCTGGTTTTCAAATTGCTTGTTGGGTGATTTTGCCAAACGAATGACCAGACGGTCCAGCAATTTTTCCAAATCTGCCGGCATCAACTGCTGATCTTTGTCACTCAATGCACAAGAAGGATCACGATGCGACTCAATCATCAATCCGTCCATGCCCATATCAAACGCTTTTTGGGACACTTCGAACAGGTATTCGCGTTTCCCGGCAATGTGACTCGGATCGCAAATAATTGGCAAGTTTGGCAAAATACGTCTCAGCTCAATAAAGGTTTTCCAGTTTGGATAGTTCCGATACTTGGTTTCGCGGAATGGTGTGAAACCGCGATGAATACCAACCAGGTTTTTAATACCAGCCTGGTTCAAACGCTCAAGGGCACCCACCCAAAGATGTACATCTGGGTTGACTGGGTTTTTCACCATCACAACAGCGTCAGTACCTTTAACTACATCCGCAATTTCCTGCACGACGAAAGGACTGGCTGTTGAACGGGCACCAATCCAAAGAACATCGAGCCCGGCATTCAGGGCTTCTTCAGTGTGTTGCGCATTGGCAACTTCTGTTCCTACCGGCAAACCGGTTTCCTGTTTCACTTTTTGAAGCCATTTCAGGCCAATGGAGCCCACGCCTTCAAAACTTCCCGGACGTGTTCTGGGTTTCCAAACACCGCCACGGTAAATAAATACCCGTTTGTCTTTAGCGAGTTGATGCGCTGTGTCCAGCGTCTGCTCTTCTGTTTCAAGGCTGCAAGGCCCCGCGATCAATAGCGGGTTATCCAATTGCGGCAACCAATGTTTCATTGGCCTGATGTCTAATTCTACTCCCATCTTATTTTGTATAAAATTTAACAATCTTCTCTTCGTTTTTTATCAAGGATGGATTTTCACCATCAAGTGTCGACCGAATTTTATTCGCATTGTTCATCAGCTCATACATTCTTGGCTCATCTTTTTCAATGCTTTCTTTAAAATCGATCAGGTGTTTGATATAAACACCCAGCGATTCAACCACATAATTCTTGTTTTGCTGAAAAATAGGTCCCCACATCGACGGTGAACTTTTTGCTAAGCGAACGGTCGATCGGAATCCACCACTTGCAAGGTCAAAAATAATGGATCGGTCCTCCTTGTCCTGCACTGCATTAGCCAGAGCGTATGCAGCTGCGTGTGGTAAGTGCGAAATGAAAGCCGTGCTGTGATCTTGCTCATCAGCTGACATATAGGCAATATCCATCCCCATGGTTTGGAACATTTTCTCTACCAGCGCCAAATGCTGTGGACCACTCAACTCATGATCGCAGATAATCGCAATTTTATTGTTGAAAAGCCCTTCAAGCGCTGCTTCCGGTCCCGAGTTTTCTGTTCCCGACATCGGGTGGGCTGGCACATAATTTCTTCGCTTTGGATGATCGTCAACCGCATCCAGAATCTCCTGTTTGGTCGATCCCATGTCGGTCACTGTCGTTCCGTCTGGAATCAAATCAAGCACCTGTGGCAACACCAGTTTGATTTTATCTACCGGAATAGCAATGATGACCATATCAGCGTTTTGAACTGCCGGCTCAAGTGGCATGACATCATCCACGATCTTGATGCTTTTTGCTTTTTTGGCGTGCTCACTGTTGGCGTCAACACCCGTGATACTCGTCGCAAAACCACTTTTTCGAAGATCACGTGCAATTGATCCCCCGATTAATCCCAATCCTATAACTGCTACATTCATTGTATTAGGTATAAAAAAAAAGTCCCGATTCTTCGGGACCTTTCATGTAATATATCTTTAAATTTTTTGCAATACACTACTGGACGATCCCGACTTTTGAACCGAAATAATAAAACCAGTAATAAAAAGTATTGCTAAAAACCATTTTATTTCTTTTAATTTCGAAGCAAATATAGACATTTCTTTTTAAATCAAAACTTTACTTATTGGCAAATTCCAGGAAAGTTCTTGAAGTTCATTTTCAACCCATTAAATTTCAACTAGTTTCTTCGATATTAAATTATCGTTTCACAAATTTCCTGGTGATCACTTGCCCATTTTCAAATTGAAACGCAACCAGGTACAAGCCGTTTGGTAAATTCCCAACTTCAAGTTGATGGACCAGCTGTTTTGAATTGACAGCAACATCTTGTCCTTGTACAACCTGCCCAAAAGTATTGTATATCGAAATTTTCAATTGACCGACCATCGACTTAAAATTGCCTTTCACAATTAAATTGTCCTGTACAGGATTTGGATAAACTTGCAACTCCCCGGACGAATAGGTATTCAGCGAAACATTCGTTTGCACATCCTGAATTTTCAAATCGTCAATGATCCATCCCCAGCCATGTGCATAGGGATCAGAGAATAACCGGAAGCGAATAAAAATCGTGTCTCCTGCCGCAAAATTACCATTGGTCGTCATTTTTAGCTGACGATTCACAAATTCACTTTCTTCTCCATCCGCCAGGGAATTTCCACCGGCAAGATCACTGTTAAAGGCCGAAAGCCAGCTACTGTCTGCCCGCGAGTCGTAACCGTCAATCAATGGCAACCAGTTAACTTTTCCATTTTTTGATCCTTCCACAATCACATAGTCCCAAAAGTTATCATCACCATAGACACTTCCCGACTCTCCGGGCTCCACCAATACAACTTCATTGAACGACATATTCGCATGATCATCAAGAATAACAGGATGTTTTAGGATGGCCGTAAAATTGAATTCGGTGTTATCTTTATCCGGACTTGGATACGGATGCGGACTGTTCAAGGCGCCATTACTAAAGAATGTCGGTGTATTCACAGTGAAATCTTTCGAAATAAAATCCCGCCTAGATGAGTTGAAATTATTATAATAGTTCGTTACCGGTCCATAAAAACCGTCGATATAAAAAGTGTAATATCCTGCGTTCGGGAGTATAGCCTGGTTATGGTTGGATGAAATATCTGTAGCAATAATTCGATATTGAACAGAGTCGCCATCAACTAAATTATTAAGTTTCAACATGGCTTTATAATAATCAGCAGTATCTTTTTGAAGCACCAACTCCTGTGCTGTTCCTCCATCCACCGAATAATCCATCACGACACTTTGTATCCCAATATTATCAGTGGCTTCAACGAC
>DATFMO010000121.1:0-2041 GCA_035266925.1 Sunxiuqinia sp.
CGAAGTCACCCTGAACTTGTTTCAGGGTGTCATGCTTGATGAGGTGCTGAAACAAGTTCAGCATGACGTTCCATAAAAAGAAAGTTGATTCACGACTTTGGAATTTGTGTTTTGTCATTTGGAATTTTAATACTGATATCATGAGTTTATTTGATCAAATTAATGAGGATATAAAGACGGCGATGAAAGCCCGTCAAAAAGACAAGCTGGAAGCATTGAGAGGCATCAAAAAGGTGCTGATTGAAGCTAAAGCAGCCAAAGGGGCTGGTACTGAGCTGGATGACGACGAAGTCATCAAGATTATTCAGAAGCTGGCCAAACAAGGTCGTGACTCTGCAAGCATATACAAAGATCAGGGACGCGATGATTTATACCAACAGGAAATGGTGCAGGTAGAAGTTTATGAAACCTATTTGCCAGCCAAAATGAGTGATGAATTGCTGGAAACAACGATAAAGACCATCATCGATTCGGTTGGTGCGACCAGTATGAAAGACATGGGAAAAGTGATGGGCGTTGCTTCCAAGCAATTGGCGGGGAAAGCCGATGGGAAAGATATTGCTGAGAAAGTGAAAGCTTTACTCAGTTAATTTCAATCAATCAGTTCGAAATTATCAATCAGTTCGAATGTTAGCAACATCAAGTTAGTTACTTGAGTGTTCGTTAGAAAAAAGGCAGGTTTAATGACCTGCTTTTTTTAGTTCATCAAGGTGGATAATTTTTGTAATAATAATCTCCGGTCGATGGGTTTCGAAATGTAATCGTTGCAACCAACCTCCAAGCATTTTTTCTTTTCATTTTCCATTGCGTAGGCTGTCTGAGCGATAATAGGAACTTCCGAATCCATTTCGCGAATTTGCTCGGTGGCATTAAATCCATTCACAACAGGCATGTTAATATCCATCAATATTAAATCTGGCTTGTGTTCCCTGTATTTTTCAAAAATCTCGTCTCCTGATTTTACATGTACAAGCTTCACCTTTGTTTTTCGAAGAATCGCTTCAATCAACAGGTATGAATTCAGATCATCCTCAGCAATTAAAATTGTTTTGTTGTCCCAATCTTTTGGTCCAATATCATCTGGGATGGAATCGATTTGCTCGGTAGGACCAATTTGTTGAATTTGGATCATAAATGTGACTTCGAATAAGGTTCCAATTCCGGGTTTTGATTCTACATGAATCTCTCCGTGAAGCATATTGACCAAGCCTTTAACGATGCTCAGTCCCAGACCGGTTCCTGATTTTGACTTCAGTTTTACAAATCGTTCAAAAATTTGATTTATTTTTTCTTGTTCAATACCAGTCCCGGTATCTTTTACAAACAAGGAAATCTGGTTCTCTTCTTCTTGGGAATAGCCAAATTCGACATATCCGGTTTCGGTTTGTTTCAATGCATTGGTAAGCAGGTTGTCCATGATTTGTTTGATTCGAATTCGATCAGCAATAACCAATAATTTGTCATTTGCCTTATTCATTCTCAATTCGACCTCCGGATTTTCAGTATGTAATTTTGAGTATTGGTGAAATTGCAGTAGTTCATCCATCAATACATTGAAATCGAATAATTGATTGTTTAAACTCAGTTGGTTGGAATCAATTTTGGACAGGTCGATGATGTCATCAATAATCTTCAAAAGTTGATCACCACTATTTTTAATGATTTCAATATAGGATTTTAACTGTGGCTTTTTTGCTGTTTTTTCTTCCAGAAGCTCGGTAAATCCTAAGATTCCGTTCAGCGGGGTGCGAATTTCATGTGACGTGTTGGCCAAAAAGGCTGATTTTAACTGATTGGCTTGCTCGGCCTGGGTTTTTGCTTTGATGAGTTCCTGTTCGGTTTTCTTCAATGCTGTAATGTCAATGACAGTGGAAACCATCGTGTTTTGCCCGGGCATGGGGATATTGACAGCGTTGATGTTTCGCTTACTCCCATCCTGCTGCGTGACAACGATATTCTCCCAATGCATTCTTGAGGCGTCGCCACTATTTAGGTCGGCCATCACCCGTTCAATTATTTTTTTTCGGTAGACCGGATCCGG
>DATFMO010000122.1:0-2074 GCA_035266925.1 Sunxiuqinia sp.
AAATAAGTACCGGGTATTACGGGGGAACATGGCATTTGGAAGGCGAACTCGTACAATCACGCAACAACCTGTGGCTCCTGAAAGAGGATTTATTTCTATTGAACTATTCAATGATTTTCTGCATAAAGCTTATCGCGAAAAATATGTTCAGGCGACTGTTGCACAAGCGGGATCCGGTGATCTTAAATTGCCCAAAGAACCATATCAGCCTAAAATCAAACAAATCAAACTCGAATATTCTGCATCCACATCTAAAGTGATTTTTTCACAGCACAGTGCAGAATCATTCAGTGATAAAGACATTGAATTTTTCCAGCTTGGAGCTTTTGGCCAACGCGAAGTTCATGGTTATTTGATGGCACAGGAAAACTGGTTGAAAAACCGACGAATCACACTGATGCCAGACTATTCGCAGGAAGGACAGTTGCTGGTTGGATTGAAAAACATCAGCAAAGGTCAAATTCTCAATTTGTTGGTTCAGGTGGCTGAAGGAAGCGCGAATCCACAGAAAGAAAAGGAAACCATAAGTTGGTCTGTTTTGGCAAACAATGAATGGTATGAACTTAATTCGGAACATTTGTTGGCAGACGCTACAAATGGTTTGTTGAAAAGCGGCGTGGTCAAAATCAACATGCCTGATGTAATCAATACGGGAAACACTTGGCTGCCTAATGGATTGGTTTGGTTGCGGGCATCGGTAAAAGCAAACGTAGATGCTGTTTGCCAATTGATTGGTTTGCATCCACAAGCTGCACTGGCTGAACTGGTGGAACCAGAAAAACATCCTTCGCATTTAACCCAGTCACTGCCGGCTGAAACGATCAGTAAATTGCAAAAATCAAATGGTGCGATTAAAAAGGTGAAACAGCCTTATGCCAGTTTTGGCGGTCGTCCCGAAGAACAGGTTGAGGCTTATTATACACGGGGGAGCGAACGACTACGTCATAAAAACAGGGCGATCACCATCTGGGACTACGAGCGATTGGTTTTGCAAGAGTTTCCAACCATCAGCAAGGTGAAATGCCTGAATCATACCTGCGAGACGCTTGAACGGGCTCCGGGGCACGTCAACTTGATTCTTGTTCCTGATCTTCAAAATAAAAATGCCGTGAACATTTTGCAGCCGCAGGTGAGCAAAGCGATGCTTGAGGACGTGAAAGCTTTTGCCAAAGCGTTGGCGCCGTCGCTGGCTGAAATTCATGTCAATAATCCAGCGTATGAACAAGTTCAACTGGCGTTTGAAGTAAGCTTCATAACGAACTATGAGTTTGGATTTTATAGCAAACTTCTAAATAGGGAATTAATCGGGTTTTTGTCGCCTTGGTCAACTGGAGACAAGAACGAAATTCATTTTGGGGGACACATTGAAAAGTCCGTTTTATTGAAGTTTGTGGAAACCCGCGAATACGTCGATTTTGTCACTCATTTCAAAATGTATCACCTGGCGTCGGATGAAAGTCAGAAGGTGGATACAAACACTGCTATTGCATCCAACTCACGCGCTATTCTGGTATCGCACAGCAAACATATCATTCAAAACTATAATAGTTAACAAATGATGAAAGAAAGTCCGGTCATATCGAAATTGAATAAGCAGGATAAAAATCCCGGGAATTATTACTGGTTGCGATCAGAGGGCTTGAGACACATCCAGGATCTTGCTGGAAATATCTGGACAGACTACAATGTCCATGATCCAGGAGTCACCATACTGGAAATTTTGAGTTTTGCATTGACCGATTTAAACTATCGTACCAATTTCCCAATCGCTGATTTGCTGGCTGAAGAAAGCGACAATGAACAGGCCATGCGCAAACAGTTTTTGTCAGCTTTGAAAGCATTGCCATCCCGGCCTGTAACAATTGCAGATTACCGAAAATTGTTGATCGACATTGTTGGTGTGAAAAATGCATGGCTGAAAAAAAGGCAGATTGAAGTACCTGTTTATTTCGATAAAGACAAAAGCGAACTGACAACGCTTAAAACCGGCTTACAGAATTACGAAGAGGTTGACATTAATGGCTTGTATAAAGTCATTATTGAATTTGATGAAGACCTTTCAACGGCATCGCAT
>DATFMO010000123.1:0-14491 GCA_035266925.1 Sunxiuqinia sp.
GGTTTATTGTATATAACAATAGCATTACTCGAACTAATATTAAATACAGTTACATTAATAAAGTTTCGACTAAAGTGTACAATGGTTGCAACCCAAATGGATCCACTAAGCCAATAAATGAGAAACAACATTATTCCTCCCATGAACCAATCGAGCGTTTGGTAAAACCTGACTTTATTAGTTAGATAATGCCAAAAAGTGAAAGCAAGTGACGAAATGATTAGTGCAGAAATAAGGCCGAATGGAAATAAAACTAAAGCAAAATATCCTCGAAACAGAATTTCTTCCTGAAAAGCAGCAATGAACAATACTACGAATGCAAGCAATAGATTTGATAAACCAGTTGCATGGTAAAAATAGTTTTTGACGAATGATACAGATATTATTTTCTTCCTGTTCAAGTAACTTATAAACAAAAAAGCCAGTCCTGTTGTAAAAGTGAACGTAAGTACCGATAAAACAATATCCTTATTTGCAAATGAGAAACCTAATCTGCTAATTGACTGATGATTCCAAAATTTCAATAAAATACTTACGATAATTATAAATAGCACATTAAAAATTGCTGCGATTACAAGGACATCTTTCCTGTTTCTTTGTTTTACATCCTTTAAATCTGCTCCAGTCAACTTAATCGTTCGCATGGCTAGTACAGAAAGAAAAAATGATACTACTATTGCTGTTAGTATTTGCAATATGGCTTGGGTAATTTCCATGTCAATAGTGTAAATATGATGTTTGATAGTGAATATTTTGATGAAAGCAATAGCTGATTCGACCTAAACAGCTCGCTTCTCCCGCTATTGCATATAGCAATTATTTGCATGTGTTTACATTTTCACAACGACCTTACCTGTAGTTCTTCTTGACTCTAATTGCAAATGTGCATCTCTTATATTGGGAAAATCATACGTTCGGTAAATATGTGGTTTGATAATTTCTCTCTCTAAAAGTCCGGCAATCACATTCATATCTTCTCCATTGGAGTATACAGACATGAAAAAGCATGCCTGCAGTGCTTTGTTAATAGCTGACGTCTTATCTTCCTCCGTTAAACCGGAGGTTAAGTTTACTATTGTTCCCCCGTGTTTTAAAACTTTTACCGATTTCCTAAAACTCGTATGTCCGATCGTTTCTAATACAAAATCCAGGTTTGATAAGACCTCTTCAAATTTTTCAATCCTGTAATCGATTTGTTGGTCTACTCCTAAATCCAGTAGAAAGTCTTTGTTTCTTTCGGATGACGTTCCAATTACATAGGCTCCCAAGTGTTTGGCTATTTGAACAGCAAAATGCCCAACACATCCAGAAGCAGCATGTATTAAAACCTTATCATTGTGTTTTAAATGGCCGAAGCGTGTAAATGCCTGCCATGCTGTGAGAGCGGCCAAAGTGCATGCCGCGGCATCAACGTGCGTTATGTTTTTGGGTTTTAATGCCAAATGAGCTGGGTTGGCTGTGACATATTCTGCATAAGCTTTCCGTTGGCCAGCAAAATTAATCATTCCAAATACGTCATCCCGTTCTTTAAAATCAGTAACATTTTTACCGGCTTTTTCAACCGTGCCAGAAATATCCCAACCCAATACAATTGGATCAAAACTCCGCAAATCCTTGGATAGAGCCGTTTTCCCAGACCTTGTTTTAACGTCAACAGGATTAATACTAATTGCTTTCACCTTGACAAGGACCTCGTTTTCGGAATTTTCAGGGACTTCCAAATCTTCCACTTTTAAGTTATCTAACTTCCCAAATTTTTCTAGCACAACTGCTTTCATCCTTTTAGTTTTTAATAATTTTAATACCCAACCAATTTTTATTTGTCCTTGTGGATAACATGTGTCTTTATCAGATCCGGCAGGTAATTGGCAATTAATTCCAACGCCTTCTGCTCATTCACTTTCTGTGGTGTAATTATCTTCTGATTACGCAATTGGTTCATATCAATTGCAGCAGCGGTAGTTCTTTGAGACAATTCCCGCCATTTCTTTTTTTAGCTTTTTCGCCCCAAAACCAGTTGATTTAGCAACATAGTTCAGCTCAAATAATGTAGAACGAACTACATAATTGATTTCATTCTTATTCGACTTTTTTAAGATGGTAACAGGAAGGTTTCCATTGGCATAGGTAATGGACCACGCTTTCACGACATCACTTCCTAAATAAGAATCTTCAATAGGAGTTATTTCATAATTCATATGATTTTTCGAGCTGCCTATAGCGTCACTGGTAGGATTTAATGCCAAGACATAAACCACTGCGATAATAAATGTAAATGCAATTTTCTTCATAATCTTTTTCTTTTAGTTGTAAAACTTGTTTGTAATTAGCTGTTGCTTTCTGGAGTCACCATCAGACTATAATTATCTCTCAACAGCCTCAAACTTGGTGATATTGTATATACCTTTTCTTGCCAGTTGAATACTCGTTGTTACTAGTCTATGTCCCCAAATCGTTCGAGATATTACTGGACTCAGCAATTAAACGTGAAAAATAAACGAGGATTAATAAATATCCGCGAGACAGGCATCGCAGACATGATTCTCAAGCCCCATAATTGCCTTTTGCAAGTGAGTTTGTATTACTTTCGGCAACGATAAACTGTCGTTTATTTGATATCGATTAAAATTTCCAATGCTAAATGTTTCGATGACTTCTGCTCCCCAAAACGGCATGAGTTTGGCAAGATGAGCAAGATTCGTTTTGCCCCCATTTGCTCCCGGAGAAGCGCTGAACAAGATAGTCGGCTTGTTGTTAAAAATGTTTTGGTCTATTCTTGAAAGCCAGTCAATAATGTTTTTGAAAAATGCCGGCATGGAACCATTATGTTCTGGTGAGGCAATGATAAACCCGCTTGCGCTTTGTAATTTCTCCTTCAATATAAAAATGCTTCTTGGTATTCCAGTACTGTTCTCCTGGTCGATACCATATATAGGCACATTAAATTCTCTCAGGTTCACGACTTCAACTTCAGTATTTTTTATTTGACAGACAGCATTTTGAATCAACAGCTGGTTAATTGATTTTGAATGATTACTACCTGCAAATGCAATTATTTTAGTCATAGCTTTATTTTTTAATAATTGATTCCTAAATATCTGACACAAAGGTAGAACGCAAATTGGGGTTGGTATTAGGACAAATAAGAATATGATTTGGACAAAACTGCAATTATTAAATTGAATCACTCTGATCTTTTTGTCCGGGGAAATATTAGCCCAATTGATGAATCTGTTGATGACGCTCCATTGAATTCATCAAAATGTTTTTGGCTCCTTTAAGTATGTATTGCCAGTCAAAAGCACCAAACAGGCTGTCAAAGTCTAATTTTTCAATGGTTTTAAAAATGGCATTTAACTCTTCCGGGCGTAGAGGAATGAAATTAGGATAGCTATACATGGCGGTGATATGCTTTTTGTCCCGTGAAAGATAAAGTGTGTCTCCTGTGAGTAAATGACCGCTTTTCTGGCTTGAATGGAGATGAAGTACAGCACTCCCAGAAAAATGACCACCTATGCGTATAAGATTAATATCTCTATTGATCTTGTGTCTTTCTCCTTGCCAAAAAATGATGTTGTCACTCGGGTCCATTACCCATTTCCGGTCGTCTTCATGTAGGTAAATTGGACAGTTAAAAAAACGGGCCCACTCTGCCATCAAACTGTAGTAATGTGGATGCGAAATAGCGATAGCTTTTAATCCACCTCTGTCTAATATGAAAGAAGCACTGCTCTCGTCCAATAAAGGGATACAATCCCATAAAATATTACCAAATTCAGTTACTAAAAGGTGCGCTTTTTGGCCTATTGCAAAAGCTGGCTGTATCGTGAGTTCAAAGACATTTTCATGCAATTGATTAATTACGACTCTATGTTTTTGTTTCAACGAATGGTAACTTATCCACTGTTGACCATATTCTTTGAGGTACTGTCGGTCATCAAGACAAACAGGACATTCACCTTCGTTGAATATTTCTACGGAATACCTTGTACCACAGGTCTTACAGATATTTGCAATTTCAGAACCTTCAATTTTCAATTTGTACGGTATCATCTTTCTCTCCTTTAGGGTGCAAATGGCCTAAAGAAATTCCAGGCTAAAGTTGCCCATTGCACTTGGTTGCATAAATTCAATTCTTAATTGAAAAATATGGTTATGCAAATCTACAGTGCTTTAGCTGTGAGGTGATAGGAGGAAAAGGAAGGAGTCTTGCACAAAAAGGAGAAATTAATCAATCACGACATTTTCTGCTTTACTTTTCTTGTAAAAACTCAGTTGGGGACATTCCTTCATTTTTAGTGAAAAACCGGGTGAAATAGGCCGGATCATCATAACCAAGGATGTAACCAATTTCTTTAATAGCAACTTCTCCGGAAAACAATAACCTTTTTGCCTCTAGTATAATCCTTTTTTTCAGCAATGCCGATGCCGGTTCCCCTAGAAATGTATTAGTGATGTCATTTAGATTCCGTTTTGAAGTGGCTAATTTTTCAGAATAAAAATCCAGATTCTTTTCTTTCGTAAAGTTCTGTTCAACAAGCCTTTTGAAATTCAATAGGGTCTGATACCGTGGAGAAGTCTTATTTTCGTTAAAGGAGTCATCCTCGCGCAATTTATAAACTTGGAGTAAATACACTTTCAAATATGATAAAAGAATTGCCCGTGACACTTCCTGGTGAACATTGAACTCTTCCAGCATTTTTTTCATTAAATCGTCAAGTAATGAAACTGCTTTTCCATCCAATTGAAATATGGGCCGAACATGAATGTTATCAAATAATCCGTATCGCAATAATTCATTACCTCCAAGATCCTCTTCAAGCAGAAAAGATTCACTAAATTTCACAACATAACCCTCGGTGGGAATATCTTTAACAATTTTATGTACAACGCCTGGATTTAGTATAAAAAGACACGGTCCCTTAAAATCATATACCTGAAAGTCAATCAAATGAGTTCCATATCCTTTGGTTATCCAAATAATCTCGTAATAAGTATGACGGTGAGGCTCAAGCCGATTGAGATCTTCCCGCGAATCGTCCTTGTAAGACGAGATGTTGAAGTCTTTATAAAAATCTTCGTGAAAACTTTCTGCTTCAGAGTATACTGGGATGGCTTTCTTTTGATCATTCATAATAAAAAACTTATCGTTATAAGAGATTTCCAATCCATAAAAGCCTAAAGACAGACTTTTCAAATTCCTTCAACTGGTACTCGTGTCAAAAGCATACGACACACAATTAACGTCACTGGAATTCCCCAAAATATCATTCTGATTGATAAAATAATGAACCCCAAAGGCACCACGGCATTTCTGATATTTATTGCATTATCGCATCCATGAGCTTTTCGTAAGTCCAAACAGTGGCAAATTCTTCGTTTAAATTGGCAAGAGTAGTTTGGTGTATCGTTTCAGAATCAAATTTTTCACCATTGACTCCAAGCCTGTCAAATGCTGCGGTCGCATCTGAAATCAAATAGGTTTCGTAACCGAAATTTCCTGCCATTCGAGTTGTTGTTGAAACGCAGTGATTTGTTGTAATTCCAACGATCACTAGTGTGCGAATGTTTAGTTTGTCAATATGCTCTTTTAAGTTTGTACCGATAAATGCGCTATTGACATTTTTAGTTATCACTGGCTCATCTTGTTTGGGGATGACGTTTTCGTTGAATTCAAATCCTTCATTTGTCTCAAATAATTTTGATTCGGGATTTGTCGAACTGTGCCTGATGTGAAAAATAGGAAGATTCAATGCTCTCCATTTAGTTAAAATTTTCCCACAGATTACTTCAGCATTTTTATTATTTCTATTTCCTCCCCAATAGTCCTCTTCAAAGAATGCAATTTGAACATCAACAAGAATTAACGCTGGATTCTTTTCTCTTAATTTCACTAAAATTCAGTTTTAATGCCACATAGTGGCGTGTATTAAAAAGCAGGAAGATGCTCTTGCTTGCAGCATCCAGATATATTCTTTTCGAAGATTTGACTTTTCTTACAAGTCAGCCAAATCTTCCAGCAGTAGTTCAGCGATTTTCTTTGGGTGGTCTTCTTCCATTTCCAAAGCCAGTTCCAGAAATCCCTTGCATTTTTCCCGAAGATAGTCACTGCGGTTGGCCACGATCAGCATATTCCGGTAAAATATTTGCCCCAAAGCCGGATCTTTTATCAGCGGAAAAATCACTTCAAAGAATGGGTCGAACATTTCATCGATGGCTTTTTTGTCGATCATGGCAAGGCGCCCCATCAAATGCAGCCCCGTATATCGCACCAGGTGCTTTTTCCCACGGCACCATTCCAATGCTTTCACATAGGCAAATTTTGAATGCACAAACAAATTGGCAACGGCCTGCTCTGCAATCTCCGAAGTTGGAAAACTTTTCGTCCAAAAGTCCATCTGCTCCTCCGTCATTTTATCCGGTTCATCCAGCAAAGTCGCCATGATGAGGGTTTCGCGCCATTGCTTGTTCCACAATTTAAGCGCCAGCAAGTGGTTTTTATCGTAGTTTTTTGCCAACTCACGCAACGAGATCACCGACGCTCCCCAGTTAATTTTATAGGTCATGCCGCGCGATTTCATTTGAGCCGCTGTCTCCCCATTTTTCAGGAAACGTATTTTGGTCAGAATTTCTTTAAAAAGTTGCTCGGTTGCAGGATCATCAATCAATAAATCCATATCAGTAGATTACAAATTCAACGAGGTAAAACACAGCCAGCAAAAGTAACGAATAGATCAGGTGTCTGAAAATATTCTGATAATGCGTTAGGGAAATGTTAAGCCGCCCCCTTGCACGAACAACCAGGAAAGCTTTTTCAAATAAATAGGCAATAATCGTAGCGTATGCAATCCCTTCAATCCCCCAGAACGTGACAAACCACAAACTCAGCGCCACATTAACGATCAACTCCAGAAATGAAGCCCAGGCAATGATTGACGTTTCTTTCAAGCCAATTAACAAGGTCTGTGGAAATAAAAGTCTGCTGGTTATTAAAAGCAGGTAAATATTGAAAATGGTGGCGCTTTCTTCAAACTGGGAATTAAAGACAAGAGGAAATAAAAAATGACTGGTGACCAGCAAAATCGCAGAAAGTGGAAATAACAGGTTTGCCAACCTGAGTGATTCCATCTTAATTTGCTTTAAATTTTCCTTTAATTTTTGCTTATTGCCGAATTCAGGGAGCATGGCATTGCTAAACGCATTGGCCAATAACAACACCAACGGAAGTTCGCGGGCACCGTAGCGGAAAACGGCAAAGGTTGCTTCATCGAAGCGTGAGGTGACAATAAAGCCATCAACATATTGTGCGGAACCACTCAGCACAGCCGATAAAATGAGTGGCGCCGAAAGCCGAAGATGTTCCTTCATAAACGGAAACGACACTTTCAAAGGACCACCTCTTAAAAGGATCACCCATAAGAAAATATAGCGAAGAATGGTAATTACTATTAGTCCGTACAAACTAAATGTGATCGGAAGTCCTGCAATTGATGGAGCAATAATCATGGCAACCATCAATGAGAAACTGATCGATCCATAGGTGAAGATCCTTGACGGTTCTTTTCGAATTAAAAAAAAGTATTCAATTAAATTAGCCGGTACACCCAATACCAAATAGAGCACTAAAAGTCCCAGGTATTTTATGTGGCTGTTATTCAATAATCCTTCAGAAACCGGGCGAGCCAACAAACTTAACAAACCCACACAAATCAGCGAAAATAGGCTCAGGAGTAAGAAGGCATTAAAAAACCGAATGTGGTTGGTTCGATCGTCTTCCTTGGTTAGTGGCAGCAATCCGCGGATTAATCCATTCAACCAGAAGTAACTAACCGCTCCTGCCAAAAACAGGAATTGCTCATATTCTCCAATTGATTGTGTGGTCAAGCTCGTTTTGGTGAACACAATACCAATCAGCATCAATGCGCCAAAACGCATGAGCTGAAACAATTGCAGAGCAGAAATATTTGTAAGCTTGAACTTCATGAATCAAATCTACAGGTAAAAATAGCATTTTTGCAGCATTAGTCGAATGAAATAGAATTCAGCACTCCAAAAGACTATTTCTTCTATGGACATGCGATGCCGCTGGCATCAGAAAATTACAATCTATTTTTAAATATCTTTTGTCAAATTATGACATTCGATACAAAGCGAGAATATCTGCATTAAAGCATAAACCAAAAAAGCTGCCCTTTCGAACAGCTTCTTCACTTTTGGTTTTTTCCCCTTTGGAAATATGAAATGTTGACTTTCTTTTTTATGAATGATTGTTATTACAAGCTTAGAACGTAATTTCTCTTCTAAACAGAATACGTCACTGCGTTCGTAATGACGAATCCGCTAGCAACCTCCGGCAACAGCAGTGGTCTTTTTCCTTCGTTTGATTACAACTGGTTTTTTATCGGTGTTGATATTCAATTTTGCACCGTCTTTCGGGGCAGCCATTTCTGCAAAATCGTATCTTGGTTTTTCAGGATGTAAAGTCGAATCATTGATACTGGCAGCCAGCTTATCTTTATTCGATTTATAATATTGGTAGCCTCCCACCAATTCTTTGACATTGTCTAACCCAACTTGTCGAAACAGCATACACGGGCCGTTGGCGTGCAACTGGTTCTCACCATACAAAACCACTGTAATTCCTCTTTCCTTTAAATTTTCGAGGCGTTCAATGCTTTCGTTTTTTGATAAATCCTGAGCTGATAAATTCTCAGCTCCCGGAATATGACCTTGTCCATAAACAAAATGATCACGGATATCGAAAAGAACGACACTCTTCTTTTCGCTTTTAAGCACGCTATCCAACTGCCAGGGATAAAACGACGTATCCGATGCTTTCGCTTCATTTAAACTTTGTTTCATGTCGAGCTCATATGTGAGCAATGGTTTCCGCATGGTTAAAAAACCAACAATCAGAATCACAACAAAAACTGAAAGTGCAATGATTGTTCGCCAGGGATTTGATTCGTGTACATGCATGAGTTCAATATTTTTCTTTTATAAAATCAATCGATTAACAGCCACCTGCAACAACCTTCGTTTTTTTCCGGCGCTGCACCTGGACTTTCATTTTAGGTGTTTCAACATTGTCCACCTTAGCGCCGGTGAAGTATAGTTGAGCACCTTTCCGAAATGCATAGGTTTCGAAAGCAGTTTCAGGCGCTTCCTCTGCCGGTTCCTTCGGGTCAATGATGGTTTCCATCCATTTGTTCAACCCACCGGTCATCACATAGATGCCATTAAATCCAAGACGCTTTGTTAACACCCAAGCCTCATCAGCAGCAATATCATCAGTGGAAATAAATACAACTTTAATTCCCGGGATACCGAAGTATTGCAAGCTGGTACTATTCAGCAGACTATCCAAAGGGATATTGATGGAACGCGGTAAGGCAAATTTTTCATATTCACTGGTCGGACGAACATCAATCATCTCCAATGAGGGATCACCCTGAATGACCATCCGGGCCACCTGATCCGTTGTCACGTAACGGGTTGGCTGAATCATTTCAGCTAAAAGTTGTTCAGGCTCAATCTGCTTCAGTTCCTTATTTTTTTTAACGGCTAAAGTTCCAAAAGCCAAAATGAGCATGAGTATCGTGAGATAGATATAATTTCTGTTCATTGGATTAGAATTTATATTCTGTGATATTTTTCCGCACACGTTTTTCAATAAACATGGTTCCCCAGAAAGCGGCCAGTGCCACTACCGTGAAAGCCATAGCAAACCAGGACGCCGGTATTCCTGTTACATCAGTCAATGTAACATTCCCGATGAAGCCACTGTTATAAAAGCCTGCAAAAAGCGGAAAGGCTTCTGAGAAAACGAAAATTCCCAGAAACAATCCAATTGTGAATACAATTCCATCAAGCTTGCCAATGGCAATAGCTGTGAAACTGGTTCCGGGACAGAACCCGCCCAAAATAAATCCGACTCCCATAATGACTCCACCTACAATCATTGGTGTCAGATAAGTGGGAAGGATAAAAATTCTTGAAAGATCGAGCCATCCAAAATAGTCGAAATACAACATGCCCACCATGGCTACGATAACAGCGGTAAAGAAAACCCGGAGAACAACAAAGTTGTATCCATAAAATACTCCGGTAATATTCCGGGAGGAAGAAAATCCTGAAGATTCGAGAATAAACCCAAAGGCAATCCCCAATAAGATGGCGATCACAAAATCCCAGTCTCCACCAATTATACCGTTCGGAATTAAAGGTCCCATATTTTAGAATTTTTGAATGTTATAATATTTAAATGTTACAATGACGAATATGTATCAGTTTCCAGTCTTGGTGTCAATGACTGTCTACTTTTTCAAATCCATAGTTTTCTGAAGAAATATGCAGCGACGTATCCAGTGCCAAAAATGGCAAACATGACAATGACGCCGCCTAGCGCAAATGTGGCACTACCACTCAAAGCGGCTCCACTGGTACACCCACGACCAAACTGGCTTCCAATGCCAAATAGCATTCCTCCGGCTAAAGCAAACCACAGTCTCTTTTTGTTTGTGATATTCGGGCCACGATCCACCCTGAGTTTCTTCACTCGGCCAAACAGGATTCCTGACAACAAGCCACCAATGAAAATCCCAAGTGATTCAAAAACCAGCCAAGTGTACATGGGCGAATGATCATCACTGATAAAACGGCTCATGTAGGCATTCGATTTTGCCTGATCCGGCGTGAAAACCTTGGCTGTTGTCACCACCGTACTTTTAATGGCGCCACTGGCACCGAGTCCACGACCTGTAATGTAAACTGTTGTAAGTACCAACAAACCCAACAACACACCCCCCAAATAAGGGTTGATGTATTTCGGCTGATCTGCGTTCGGTTTATGTTCGTTCATTTTTACAATTATTTTAGGTTCATTAATACAAGTAACGCGTGATTTGTCCGGCTTCAACCATAATGAAGCGGAACATCAGTCCACCGAAAAGAATCAAAAATGGCGGGATCCATTTGGGAACGTGGAATCCCCACAATTCCAAGGTTTCCAGTACAGCAGGAAAAATTAGTCCGAGTAACACAACAAACACCCAAAAACTCACGGTGAATTGGCCACCAAGAAATAAGTTGGCAGCTTCAATCGCTGTTTGTGAGCCGGCTAAAAATCCCATAAATAAGTGGACAATCAGGAAGAGCTCTACCGCTATAAAAATCAAGTCGATGCGGCTCAGGATTTTTCGTTCCTTAGCATCCTTGCTGATCCAGATGGTCGCTGCCAGACCGGTTGAAAAACCGGAAACCAAGAACAACGGTCCTAAAATAGAAGTATTCCACAGTGGCCGTGCATTGAATGCTGACAATAAAATCCCGGTATAAACTCCAAGAATAATCGCATAAATCATCATCACCCAGGCCAGTCCTTTTCGGTTTTTAATGATCCAGGCTTCAAAACGATTTAAAAAGTTAAACTTCCAATCCCACCAGGGGAACATTTCTTTCATGTAGCTGGCTACCCAAATCATCGACAAGGGAGTGATGATCATCAATGTCCAGGCCCCCCACCCCATAGGTGATTCCAGGCGAATGGTTGTATAAAGTTGCCAGAAATAAAGTTTGTGTTTCAAATCCCAAAACAAGGCAATCAATCCAAGGATCAATACAATGGGTGCAATAATCGGAGCCCATTTGACAGTTGCCTGCATCTTTTTTTCTTTTCCCCTAACCACAAAAAAGCCGGCAAAGAAAAGGATTCCGGCAGCTAAACCACCCAAAAACAGGTACAAAGGAATCTGCCAGTGCCAGATATTCAAATAGGGATCGATGTTGGGAATATTACGTCCGCTAACAAATAATTCTTCGTTCATTGGATTCTGTTTTTAATTTGTCAGATCAAATAATACAATTGTGGTTTGGTTCCTGCTTCGGGAGCCAGCACTTTCCATTTACGGTCTTTCAAGGCCAGTGACACATCACTGTTCGGATCATCCAAGTCACCAAAATGGAGGCAATGAGTCGGACACACATCAACACAAGCCGGATTTTGCCCTTTTTCAACCCGGTGAATGCAGAAAGTACATTTGTCAACATAACCTTCAGGATGCGGATAACGGGCATCGTATGGGCATGACTGAATACAGGCACCACAGCCAATGCATTTATCATGCGTTACCAGTACAATTCCTCCTTCGGCTTTGTGGCTGGCACCGGTTGGACAACAACGTACACAAGGCGCATTATCGCAATGGTTGCAACGCTCCGAACGGAATTCCAAATCCAGACTCGGATATGTTCCACTCACATTTTCCACAATCCAGTCACGGCAATACCCATGTGGAACATTATTCTCTGTTTGACAGGCTACTACGCAGTCGCCACAGCCAACACACTTCTTCGTGTCTATCGCCATTGCGTATCTCATGCTTTATCCTCCTTTTCTACACTTGCTGGTTTTTCTTTTAAAAATGTGATGAAGTTACCACGCATGCCGGTACCTCCCATGACAGGGTCTACCATGACGTTAGTTATCATTTCTTCATCGCTGGCTCCACGTCCAAAAGCTCTTGACAACTTCTTATCTGAATGGCCGAAACCATGCACCATGTATACCGAATCCCAACGGATCCGCTCGGTTACGCGAACAGCAACCGGAAATGAAGTGACAGCGTCGTCCTGGTTTTTCAGCCACACTTTTTGTCCTCGTTTTAATCCCCACAGGTCAGCTACTTTCGGATTCACCCATACGCTGTTTTCGCTCATCAAATCCCACAGATTGTGGTTGTTTGATGTTCGACTAAAGGTGTGCATCGGCGCGCGGCCATATATCAGTCGGTAGAAATTCTGAGGTGGCTCCGGATGTTTTTTATAAACCGGGATTGGATCGAATCCATGATCTGAAAAATCAACGGAATACAACTCAACTTTACCGGTATTTGTATTGAATGTGAAATCTTCGTTTTCACCCAAATAGAGCGGGCCACTTTTTCGTGGGAATGACTTCACCCCGATTTTCTTCATCTCCTCCAATGAAGTACCCAATTGCTTCAATTGCCAATCAATCACTTCCGAGAAATCATCGTAATTGTAAAAGTCGTGAAGTCCCAGTCGTTCACCAATTTGCTTGGCAATCCACCAGCCTGGTTTCGACTCGTATTTTGGTTTGGCAGCCGGCATACGCAAAGCAATGTTTGGTACGCGGTTCTGCGCCGCCCGAATGAAATCATAACGTTCGAGGTAAGTGGCTTCCGGCAATACCACATCAGCATAACCGGTCACTTCCATGGGCATGGTATCCATCACAGCGATAAACTCAACCGAATCAGCCGCTTCTTTGAATAACTTCTTATCAGGCATGGCAAGTGGTAGGTTTGTTCCGCCAACCAGCCAGGCTTTTACCTGGTGTTTGTAGCCCAACCTTGGGATGGATGCCTTCAACAATTCGGTGGTGATCCCCATGGTCGCCAGCGGAAATTTGCCTTCGTTTAAATCTTTCCAGGTCCATTCTGGTTCCGGGTATCCCGGTTGCGGAAATTTCGGAACGCTGACTGCTTCCGGCAAATATAAACTACCACGTTTTCCCCAGGCGCCCAGCAAAGCAGTCAAAATCGCCATGGCGCGTTCGCGCTGGGTATCATCGCCATACCACACCGTGTGACGTCCCGGATGAACAACGACGGCCGGAGCTGCACCAGCCATCGCCCGTGCTGTCTCCCGAATCATGGCAGGCTCAATATCGGTAATACCATAAGCCCATTCGGGCGTCATATTTTTGACGTGTTCTTTGAGTTGATCGAACCCAAAGGTGTATTTATCGACGAATTTCTTGTTATACAGCTCTTCATAAATCAGCACATGTATCCAGGCCAACAACAAAGCGATATCTGTCGACGGTTTAATAGGCAACCAATGGGTTGAATGACCAGCAGCGGTAGAAAACCGTGGATCAACCGTAATGATTGTTGCGCCATTATCGATTGCTGCGGACATCTCCTGAACCTGTGAGTTGTGCATGTTTTCGCCGATGTGCGACCCGATCAACACCAGGCATTCGGTATCTCGGATATCCGTATTTTCAGGAGAACCAATATAGGCACCGAAAGTCGAAAAGTAAGCTGAAGAGCGTGGTCCGCGACAATTGGCAAAAGCCGGTTCCGCATTGGATTCAGAACCATAGGCGCGCAGCAGGTGTTCCAAATGAGCACCCGGATTTCCATGATTAAACAAACCAAAAGCTTCAGGTCCGTAGTTTTCTTTTACTTCCTTCATTTTTTTGGCCACCAGATCCAGCGCTTCATCCCAGGAAGCCTTCCTGAAATACTGCGAACCATCACTTTTCGTTTCCCGGATCAAGGGTGTTTTCAGCCGATCTTCATCGTAATACATTCCAACACCACCAGTACCCCGCGGACAAAGGCGCCCGTTGCTATGCGGATCGTCGCTATTTCCAACAACTTTCCGGATTCGTCCTGCTTTATCAACATAAGCCCAACCGGCACATTTCCAGAAACAAACTTCGCAATAAGTCGGATACGGT
>DATFMO010000124.1:0-4262 GCA_035266925.1 Sunxiuqinia sp.
GGACTGTAGCCGACAAAAATGTTTTTGTGGAGGATAATGGCGTGGTTTCAATCAAAGCTGAACATTTTTCAGAAGTTGATCAAAAAGGCAATACCAGTTGGAAACTGATTCAAGGGCTCGGCCGTACTGGCAATGCTATGGGAACTTATCCAGTGACCGCTCCGCCATTCAACCCCGACGATTTAGGCCGCGCTCCTTCATTGAGTTATGATTTTTACACAGCTACAATCGGTGATGCCACCATTCATTTTTATTGCTTACCCAGCCAGCCCATTGATGCGGACTACCAACTTCGGTTTGCAGTCAGTATTGATGGAGGAACGCCGTTGATTGCCAATGCAATTTTGAAAAAGACAATGGATGAGCACAATGGCGAATGGCAAACGAATGTCCTTCGCGCGGCTACAATTTCCACCTGCCAGCTTAATATTCCTGAAAATGGGAAACACAAGTTGAAAATAACGATGGTTGATCCTGGAGTCGTGATTGATAAAATCGTGATGGATTTGGGCGGTTTAAAACCTTCTTATTTCGGGCCGGAGGAAACGCAAATAGTACAACGCTAAATACAATATAAATATGAACAAAGATGAAGCAAGCCGAAATTTCGGCTTGCTTTTTTGGTTTTTCTCAGGTTGTAAAGAAAACTCTTTCAGGGCAAAACCTTATGAAAACGTTTTCATATCTTTGCTGATATTTCTATTTTCGTTCCAAGAAATGTGCACTCATGAAGAAACTAAGCCTGACCATAAGTATTTTAAGCCTGATTTTATGCTTTTCCTTTGCTTTTGGACAAAACCAGGAAACTTATCGCAGAGTCATTAAAGATCACGTCTACAAAGACTATAAAAAGATGTATCGAGATAGTGCCGGAGCTTTAAAATATCCTTTCCTCACACCGGGAAGCAACCAGTATGACAATGTGTTGTGGGATTGGGATTCGTGGTGGAGCAATGTCGCTTTACGACAAATCCTGGCCGATGTGGGATCAGATGCGGATAAAAAAGAGGCTGTAAAATATGAACAGGGTTGCGTGCTCAATTTTCTGGAGTATGGTGGATGGGATGGTTATTTGCCCATTGTGATTTGGGAAGATTCCAACCCACGCGATATTATGCCGGAGAATATTTACAAGGTAAATATGCACAAACCTGTCATTGCTCAACATGCTGCTTTTTTAACGAAAATGAGCGGTGATAATGCCGAATGGTTGCGCGAGAAATTTTACTATCTGCAGGCGTTTGTCAATAATTATTATGCCCATCACCGTAATAAGGCAACGGGATTGTACTATTGGGAAAACGATGTGGCCATTGGTGTCGATAATGATCCGTGCACCTTTTTCAGACCTGACAAGAGTTCCGGTTCGATCTATTTGAATTGTCTGATGTATAAGGAGCTGGAAGCGATGGTTTATTTGTCTAATTGTTTGAACTTACCAGAATTGGGGCAGGAATTTCAGCAACGGGCTAATGATCTAAAAGCTGCCATCCAGAAAAATTGCTGGGACGAACGCGACGGCTTCTTTTACAGTGTCGATTTGAATTTGAAACCAGTTGATAACCATGCCGACAGCACATTGGGGCGCAAGTTCATCATCCACGCTGGCTATCCACGTGATTACGATTGTTTGATCCAACGTATTGAAGTTTGGTCGGGCTTTTTGGCCATGTGGGCCGGTATTGCCACCCCGGAGCAGGCGAAACGAATGGTGGAGGAGCATTATAAAAACCCGAAAACGTTCAATGCGCCTTATGGCGTTCGGACACTTTCGAAAATGGAGAAAACGTACAGTTTGTATGCCAGTGCCAATCCATCGAACTGGCGGGGGCCAATTTGGGGCATTTCAAACTATATGGTTTTCCGTGGGCTGGTCAATTATGGTTATGATGCTGAAGCCAAAGAGCTGGCGGAAAAGACGGTTTCCCTATTTGGACAGGATTTTGAAAAGAGTGGCGCCTTGCATGAATATTACGATCCAGAGAAAGGCGTTCCTTTGCTGAATAAAGGTTTTCAAAACTGGAATTACCTGGTCGTTAATATGATTGCCTGGCTAGAAAAAAGGCCGGTGATCAGCGAGTTTTAACCCGAAATGTTTTTGGTGTAGACAATCAATAAGATATAATTTTTAGCAGAATGAAGGGATGACGGAGAAAAATATGAAATATCGAATAAGGAACAAGAAATAAGAAAAGACGAGCTTCAAAATAGATTGTCAGCAATTTGCCTGAAAGGCAAAGACATTATAGCCCGGGGTAAGCGATCCCGATATTTTTCGGGGGAGCGACACCCCGGGTTTCAAGCAGAAAGACAAGCCGTCCGTGATAGTTGTTAATCAAGGCTCATAACTTTTTGCGGACGGAATAAAGATACAGTTGAGAAAAAAGGAAAACAAAAATTGAATTCCATATGAAAATGAAAAATAGCCTAATACTGATCGTTTTGCTTGCAGTTCTGCTGGCCGGACAGCCTATTTGGGCACAAATCAGTTTGAATAATCTCAAATGCGAAATGCTAACGAATCCGTTGGGGATTGATGCCAAACATCCTCGTTTGAGCTGGCAGATCGAAAGTTCTCAACGAGGAACGCTGCAAAAAGCTTATCAGATTCTGGTGGCTTCTTCTAAAGAAAAGTTGGACAACAACGAAGGTGATTTGTGGGACTCAGGCAAAATGGATTCCGATAAATCTTTATTGGTGGGTTACAATGGGAAGCAATTGCAAAGTCGTGAAGACTGTTTTTGGAAGGTGAAAGTGTGGACGAATAAGGGAGAAAGCGACTGGAGCGAACCTGCTCATTGGGGCATGGGTTTTTTGTATTACAAAGATTGGTGGGGGCGTTGGATTGGTTTCGATTATGCCTTTCCGTGGGATAGCAATACGTTCCATTCGCGTTTGTCTGCACGCTATTTTCGCAAGGAATTTGAGGTGAAGAAACCTATTAAAGAAGCCCGTGCATACATCATGGGCGTGGGTTTGTATGAACTGTATTTCAACGGTGAGAAAATTGGAGACAAAGTGCTGGCGCCAACACCGACTGACTACACGAAGAATGTCAAATACAATGCTTTTGATGTCACCAAAGAGTTGCAATCGGGTGAGAATGCAGTTGGTGTGATTTTGGGGAACGGCCGTTATTATGAAATGCGGCAATACAAACCTTACAAAGTCAAAACGTTTGGATATCCGAAACTGTTGATGCAGCTGGAAATTGAATATGAAGATGGTTCAAAGGATGTATTGAAAACAGACGACAGTTGGAAGGGCACGGCTGATGGACCGATCCGCAGCAATAACGAGTACGATGGTGAAGATTACGATGCCCGCAAAGAAATGCCGGGATGGAGCAAGGTTGGCTTTGATGATAGCAAATGGCTGCAGGCCGACTATGTGCAGCAACCTCGTGGCGAATATGAAGCCCAGATGAACCCCAACATGAAAGTGATGCAGACGATCCATCCAATTGGAATTAAAAAGCTCAGCCCGGGGAAATACATTTTGGATATGGGACAGAACATGGTGGGCTGGCTCAAGATGAAAGTCAACGGAGCGGCCGGTGATACTGTTCAACTGCGCTTTGCCGAAATTTTGAAAGATGACGGCGAAATCTTTACGGCTAATCTGCGCGATGCAGAACAAACGGATCATTACGTGTTGAAAGGTGGCGGAACGGAAACTTGGGCGCCTCGCTTTGTGTACCATGGCTTTCGTTATGTTGAAATCAACGGTTATCCGGGTGAACCCAAATTAGAAAATTTTGAGGGAGAGGTGGTATATGATGAAATGGCAAAAGTTGGAACGTTCGAAACCTCTAATGCGTTGATCAACCAAATTTATAAGAATGCGTATTGGGGCATTCGTGGAAATTACAAAGGAATGCCGGTTGATTGCCCGCAGCGCAACGAACGCCAGCCTTGGTTGGGCGACCGTTCAACCGGTTGTTACGGCGAAAGCTTCGTTTTCAATAATGGAAGTCTGTACGCCAAATGGGTGGACGATATTGGCTATTCCCAGAAAGAGGACGGCTGCATTGGCGATGTGGCTCCGGCCTTTTGGCGCTATTACAGCGACAACATGACCTGGCGGGGAACCTACCTGATGGTCGCCGACATGCTTTATCGCCAGTATGGTGATGTGAAGCCGATTGAGAAGCATTATCAATCCATGAAAAAATGGTTGCAGTACATGAAAGACCGCTATATGACCGATGATTTTATTGTGACCAAAGATAGTTATGGCGACTGGTGTGCACCGCCTGTGAC
>DATFMO010000125.1:0-2529 GCA_035266925.1 Sunxiuqinia sp.
AATCCCCACAGATGGTTCAGTAACCTGGACAGTTTCCAATGGCGACACTTACTCAACTTCAGGAAGTAACGTCATATCAGTTGATAAAGGAACTTCAACAATCACCATAACAGCCGTGATTAAAAATATTGCTGCTCCTAGTTCGGAGGATTACAATCTTGATTTCTCAATTGATCCAACAACTGTGTTGATCGAAGATGGAGGATCTTCAGATTCGGACTATGCCGAAGGACAGGAGCCTGCAACTTATGATGGCGTGCAGGATACGGATTCTCATAGAAACTCAGCAGCCTCATTTACTGTTCATCCAATACCAAATACTTCAACAATCCAAGCTAATTAATATGAATATGATCGCCGGCCATTTGGCCGGCGATCAATTTCTATGAAAAAGGGAACAAAAATAGCGTTCACTATTTTTTTATTTTTGATTTCAGCGGTAGTCAAAGTTTCAGCTCAAACAACTTATTTCACCAACCAGGAAATAAGTTTGCAGGTGAATTTTGTTCCTGGAAACAGCTACAACTGGGGCGTTTATTTAGATAAAAATGGGCTGAGTCCAGCCGATGCCTCAGCTTTTGAATTTTTAAGTTCTCAAGATTCTAATGAAATCAGGATTCAGTTCAGTCAGCCAGGCAACTATTATATGATCGTTTTTGAGTCCAATGAATTTGGGTGTTCAACTGGGCGTTCAACGAATCTATCGATCCTTGCCAACAACCAAACCCTGGCGTTCACAAACCTCTCATCCACCCAATGTTATCAAACTGAGGATAATAGTTTTTCGGTCGGGCTTCAGTTGGCCGATCACAATGGCAATCCAGTCACACAGGATCATTTCCCGGTTGCGGTGAATTACCAAGTCAATGGATTCTCGCAGCCAACACAGACAATTAGTTTTTCGAACCAGAACCTGGAAATTAATAGCAGTTCATTTGCTGTCGATTCAACACAAAATACATCTGTTGCAGTTACTTTGCTGTCAGCAACAGATACCCAAAACTTGACCATTCAACCCCTTGTGGGACAAGATATACATAGCCACACGATTCTGGCACAACCACAAATTGCATTTTCGCAACCCACTGACACCGTTTACCAGAATGCCCAACTTTCCTATTCGGTTGATGGTGATTCGAACTGGACATACGATTGGATATTGACCAATCCATCTGGTGGTGAAACAACGCTTGCTTCAACCAATTCGCAATCGGATCAGGTTTCATTCACCCAATTGGGAACGTACCAGTTGCGGGTGCAGGCAACCAATGGCCAATCGTGCATAAGCGATTCAGCAATCAAAAAAATTGTGGTGATCGCGAATCCAGCGATTCAACCGTTGGCCGTGCAGGACATCAACATGACCTGGAAAAACAGTGTGGTTTCCGGAAACGTATTTACCAACGACCTGCTTTTTGGTGCCAGCCAGGTGTCGATCAGCCTTGTAAAAATTCCTATGGCAACAGCTGGTCGGTTAACCAATTTCGACACAAAAACCGGTGATTACACTTTTGAACCAGCTACGGATTTTACGGGAGAGGCCATCTTTCAATATCAATTGTGTACCACGAAGAACGATGGCTCTTCGGTTTGTGGCGACACCGCTTCAGTGACCATTCAAATTATAGACCCAAATGAAGCGAGTCCGACGCCAGTGGCCAACGATGATGTTTTTTTAACGATGATGGACCAACCAATTTCCGGTAACTTTTTGGACAATGATTTTAATCCGGGGAACGGCAATTTCAGTATTTCACGAGTAGTAACAACTGATTTGCCGGGAACACTCAACTGGAAACCGGATGGCACATTCTCATACACTCCGCCAGCCAATTATACTGGGAATGTTCATTTTAACTACCAATTGTGTGATCCAACAGGAAATTGTGATTGGGCAACGGCTGCCATTTACATTCCATCTCCTGATAATACGGTCGATCAACTTCACGCGGCCGATGATGCGTTTTATACCGAAGGCGTTTTGAATGGGCAGCTTGCTATTAACGATTATACTGCAGGAAATACAACTGTTTTATACCAGGCAAACCCCGTGAAAGCGCCGGCTCGAGGAACCGTGAACATTCAACCAGACGGGCAGTTCGTTTATTCGCCAACTCCTGATTCTTATGGAGCATTCGCTGACCAGTTCGTTTATGAGGTTTGTGACGGCGATTCGGTTTGTTCGCAAGCGACTGCTTATATTGTGGCCAATGTTACGCGACCAACAATTGTGGCCAACAGTTCGCACGAAACAGGCGAGTGTGCCCCGATTCAACTCGATGCTTCAAAAAGTTCTGGTTTTGGGCAGTTGTCTTACCAATGGGAGCCAGCCGATTATTTGGATAATCCAACCAGTTCAATGCCAATTTTTAGCCCGCGGAAATCTACAAACTATACACTGACAGTAACGGATGAAAACGGCAATTCAACTAGTAGAAACATAGCGGTCACTGTTCATGACGCTCCACAGGTGGTCACCAATAATCAAGTGTTTGTGATCAATGCGACCGATGTTGTGATGTTGGATGC
>DATFMO010000126.1:0-6931 GCA_035266925.1 Sunxiuqinia sp.
ACTGATTCAGCCATTGACAGGTAAAATTTTTCTGGATGAAAAAAATATTACCAAGCTACCTGTATACAAACGTGCGCAACGGGGTATTGGCTACCTGGCTCAGGAAGCATCTGTTTTTCGTAAACTGAGTATTGAAGACAATTTGAAGGCTGTATTGGAGATGACCAAATACACCAAAGAATTTCAGCAGGAAAAATTAGAATCGCTGTTGGACGAATTTGGACTGCAGCACATCCGTAAGAGTAAAGGGTTTCAGCTTTCGGGAGGTGAACGTCGACGTACCGAAATTGCACGGGCACTGGCCATCGATCCAAAATTTATTTTATTGGATGAGCCTTTTGCGGGTGTTGACCCAATTGCCGTAGAAGACATTCAGGATATTGTTCGCAAACTGAAAGAGAAAAACATTGGCGTTCTGATCACCGACCACAACGTACATGAAACGCTCTCCATCACCGACCGTTCGTATTTGCTGTTTGAGGGTGCCATTATGAAAGCGGGGTCAGCAGAAGACCTGGCCAACGATGAAGATGTTCGTCGTGTTTACCTGGGCCAAAACTTTACGTTGCGCTAATAAACAGACTCACAATTCGTGGTTTTTCATTTTCTTCAGCTCAGTTTCTAGTTTTTCATTTGGAATGGAAATTCGAGAGTTGTGAATGTCAATTGCCTTCTGCTCCCATTTAACAGCAGCACTTGTATTTCCTATTTTGTACAAAATATGTGCATACGTATCGATATACCGAGGATCATCATACACCAACAAACGTTTGCTCCATTTTAATACTCGTCCTAAAATCTCCGGGTCATCACTTATTTCGTAGATGTGCCAGGCCATGTTGTTCAATTCATTACCATTTCGCCAACTACGCGAACTGTGAACTTTCGCACCATTTTCCAGGGTTACAAACTTTTTCATTTCCGCATGAGCAACAGAATCCAGGTCCATCCGACCATAAAATCGGCGATAATAGCTATCTGCCCTTCCAATATAGGAAACCGTATCATCCACAAGACGGTAATAATCCAGCATATTCCATAGCATGGCCCGCCAACCAACTTTGGAATCAGCATAAGATCGCCGAATAAAGTTAGCCACGGTCCGCATGTATCGCGAATCATGCACATCAATTGCCTTCTGCCGTGAATAACGAATAATCTCCCGATTAATCCGTTTGCGTTCGTCAAATGGCATGGCAAAAAACAAGGAATCGTAACGACTTTCATCAATGTGCAACAGCCGATAAATATCCGAATCAATCATTGGCGAACACCGCATTAAAAACATGATAGTTGTATCCTCATATAAATCCGCCACTTTTAATCCTTTCACATATTCTTCAACCAAATCATCGGCTCTAAAAAAAGGATTCTCCCGCAACCGTTGGATGTACTCCTTTAAAAACGTTTCATCATAATTTCCAGATTGGTACCTCAATTCAAATTGCCGAAACGGTGGAAATTTCTCTTTGGACATCGCTTCGGCCGCCAACTCGATATATGCACTAGTCCGGCTTGTGCTTCTATTGCCCATTACCGCTAAAAAATATCCATCAGAATCCAGAAATAACGACGTTGGATAGCGTGAATGAAAATGGAGCTGTTGCTCCAGTACCCGGTGATCTTCTGAATCAAAAGGTAAACAAAGGCAAATAAAGTTGCTGTAAATTGTTGTCAGCTTAGGTCCGGAAAGACCTTTGTCTGCAACCTCGTTACACTCCTTGCAGTCGCCTTCGATTTGAATAAATAAGAGTTGGTTTTCAGCATGTGCCTTTTCCAATGCCTGATCAAGATTCAAATTGGAATATTGCAAGGACTGGGCATACAGTAACCCGGAAAGGCTAAAAAACAAGGAGAAAAGTATCCAGTGTTTCATTCGTTTTGGTTTTTGTTTTTCGAGTTTTCGAAATTGGTTTCTATCAATAATCATTCTAGTTGAAAAAACACTTAACTAAACTATGAAATTTTCAGCTTGCAGCTTGAAAAATATTCACCCTCTTAAAAAAATACCCGGCCGCTAATTATCATTAGATGAATGATTGATTCTCAACATTCAAATGTTCGACATTTAATAATATTTTAAGTGGCAAAAAGTTTTTCTGACTGGTTTGGCGTTTTAAAAATATTCGGTTATATTTGCGCCGCAATTAGCGGACGTGGCGGAATTGGTAGACGCGCTAGACTTAGGATCTAGTGTCTTTGACGTGGGGGTTCGAGTCCCTTCGTCCGCACAAAAAACTAAGAACAACCGCAGTGCTTGATGTGATAAATCCAAGCATGCGGTTTTTATTGATTTATAGGTATTGGTTTAACTCGTCCAAAAAGAGTTAACTTTTTGATTACTTGATTATTTTCCAACTTTATAAGCGGAATTTTATGAATATAACAAAAGAGGACATCAACGAGCTAAATGCGGTTGTTACTGTTAAAATTGAAAAAAGCGATTACGAAGCTACAGTCAACGAGCAGCTGAAAGAATATCGTAAGAAAGCCAATATGCCTGGTTTCAGACCCGGGAAAGTACCTGCCGGATTGGTGAAAAAAATGTACGGCAAAGCCATCCTGGCTGATGAGGTCAACAAGATGTTGTCTCAGAACTTAACAAAGTACATTGTTGACGAGAAGTTGAATATCCTTGGTGAACCGCTTCCAAACGAAGAAAAAACACCAGCCATTGATTTTGAAAAAGAAGCTGATTTCGAATTTGCATTCGACATTGGTTTAGCGCCAGAAATCGAAGTTAAATTTGACAAGCGCAAAAAGTATCCGTTTTACCTGATCAAAGTCGATGACGAAATGATCGACAAGCAAGCCGATGCTTACGCCAGTCGTTTTGGTGAAAACACAACCGCCGAAACCGTTGAAGAAAAAGATACCGTTCGTGGCGACTTCATCCAGTTGGATGCTGATGGCAGTGAGTTGGAAGATGGAATCAAAGCCGAGCAAGTGGTGATCGCCACTGACATCATGAAAGATGAAGACATCAAAAAAGAATTCATCGGTAAAAAAGCAGGCGATGTTGTGGTATTCGACCCAATTAAAGCATACGACAATCGTCACGAAGTTGGCCACATGTTGAATGTATCACACGAAGAAGCTGAAAACATCGAAGGTGAGTTTAAATTCACCATTTCAGAAGTACTTCATTTTGTGAAAGCTGAAATCAACGAAGACCTGTTCAAAAAAGCGTACGGCGATGACACGGAGATTAAAACTGAAGAAGAGTTCCGCGCTAAATTGAAAGAAGAAATTGAAGAGAACTTCAAATATTCAAGCGATTATAAATTCACGATTGATGCCCGCGACATTTTGGTTGAAAAAATCGAGATGGAATTGCCGGAAGAATTTTTGAAACGTTGGTTGAAAACGACCAACAATGAGCTGACTGACCAGCAAATTGAAGATGATTTTGACAACTTCATGAAAGATTTGCGCTGGCAGTTGATCAAAGATAAAATCGCGAAAGAGAACGAAGTTGAAATTTCGCAGGAAGAAGTTAAAAACATGGCTAAAGAAGTCGCCATGATGCAGTTCCGCCAGTACGGAATGTTCAGCATGCCTGATGAGCAGTTGAGTGCCTATGCCGATCAAATTCTTCAAAATGAAGATGAGAGACGTCGGATCACCACAAAAGTTCAGGAAGATAAAATTATTGATATCATCAAAGCCAACGTGGCCATTGACGAGAAAGAAATCGACCAAGAAGAGTTTAACAAATTACTCGAAAAATAATTTGGCTGTAGCTTAGGCTGATAGCATTATTTTTTAACTTTGTGAGAACCGTGTTTTATCTCAGACTGTTTTTTTACAGTGAAAGAGATCAAAAACGGATTTTACAAAGTTTTTTTTAATCTGAAGAATTATCATGAACGAAAAAAGAGAATTTAAAAAATATGCAACCGGTCATATGGGCATCAGCAGTTTGTCCATGCACCGCTTCGAATCAATGTTTACCAACAGTCTGACTCCTTATATCATTGAGGAACGTCAATTAAATGTCGCCTCAATGGACGTGTTTTCACGCCTGATGATGGATCGAATCATCTTTTTGGGAACACCAATCGATGATTATATTGCTAATATCCTCCAGGCACAGCTGCTGTTTTTAGAGTCAACCGATCCAAGCAAAGACATCCAGATTTATTTTAACACACCTGGAGGTTCCGTACATGCCGGATTGGGAATTTATGACACGATGCAATACATTTCACCAGACATTGCTACCATTTGTACCGGAATGGCTGCTTCAATGGGAGCCGTTCTTTTAACAGCCGGTACCGAAGGAAAACGTTCGGCGCTGAAACACTCACGCGTCATGATCCACCAGCCAATGGGTGGCGCACAGGGGCAGGCTTCCGATATTGAAATCACTGCCCGGGAAATCCTTAAAATGAAAAAGGAACTATACGACATTATCGCCAAACATTCTCACAATACGTATGAGCAGGTTGAAAAAGACTCAGATCGTGACCACTGGATGACATCTGAAGAAGCCAAGGATTACGGAATGATTGACGAGATTCTGATTAGAAGTAAATAAGAATAAGAAGTAGAGGAATACACCATGGATAAATGTTCTTTTTGCGGAAAAGAAAAAAAAGATACGAACCTGTTGATTGCAGGAATGGATGGACACATTTGTGACCATTGCATTGAGCAGGCGTATGCCATTGTAGAGGAAGAATTTAAAAAAGACAGCGAATTTGATCTGAATGGACTAAAACTTCTGAAACCAAAAGAAATTAAGGAGTTTCTGGACCAATATGTGATTGGTCAGGATCAGGCCAAGCGGATTTTATCTGTTGCCGTGTACAACCACTACAAACGATTGACCCAAAAAGTGACCAACGACGAAACTGAGATTGAAAAATCAAACATCGTCCTGGTAGGACAAACCGGAACCGGAAAAACGCTTTTGGCTCGTACCATTGCGCGTATGTTACATGTACCATTCACCATTGTAGATGCAACCGTGTTAACTGAAGCCGGTTATGTAGGTGAAGATATTGAAAGCTTGTTAACCCGCCTGTTACAAGCTGCCGACTACAACGTTGATGCAGCAGAACGTGGCATCGTTTTTATTGATGAGCTGGATAAAATTGCCCGCAAAAGTGATAATCCATCCATCACCCGCGATGTATCTGGCGAAGGCGTTCAACAAGGTTTGTTAAAACTATTGGAAGGTTCTGTTGTCAACGTTCCACCACAGGGAGGTCGTAAACACCCGGAACAAAAAATGATCCCGGTGAATACCAAAAACATCCTGTTTATTTGCGGCGGCGCCTTTGATGGCATTGAAAAGAAAATTTCTCAACGTTTAAATACAGCCGTAGTTGGGTTTGGCGCTCAGAAACAAGTCGATCACATTGACCGCGAAAATATGTTGCAATACATTTCTCCGCAGGATTTGAAAAGTTTCGGCCTGATTCCGGAAATTATTGGTCGTCTGCCAGTGTTGACATACCTGGAGCCACTTGACCGACATGCTTTGCGGAATATCCTGACCGAGCCCCGGAACTCGATCATCAAACAGTACCTTAAACTTTTCAAACTTGATGACATTGATTTGTCGTTTGAGGAAGACGCCTTGGAATTCGTCGTTGATAAAGCCATCGAATTCAAGCTTGGTGCTCGTGGATTACGATCCATTTGCGAAAACATCATGAACGACGCTATGTTTGACAGCCCTTCGGACGGTATTAAGCAGTTGACAATCACACGCGACTACGCCATGGAAAAGATTAACAGAAGCAGTTCACAGCGATTAAAAGCGAGTTAAAATAATCCAAAGCCGGACTGATTTGGTCCGGCTTTTTTGTCTTACTTTTCTTATTCTTCATGATACGATTTAAAGGTGTGTCCCTCTCCCTGGGGAATAAGCTGTTGTTGAAAAACTTTGATCTTCGAATTCGTAAAGGAGATAAAGTGTTGTTGTATGCTCATTCAGGAAGTGGAAAAACAAGCCTGCTTCGTTTGATCCTGGGATTCACCACCCCTGATGAAGGCACCATTTATTTTAAGAAAAAACCAATTACCACAAGAAATATTCAGTCCGTCAGAAAACAGGTGGCCTACTTGAGCCAGGATGTCGATTTTCCGAATGGAAAAGTGCGCGAGGTGTTTCACGAAATTTTCCAGTTTTCTGCCAACAGACACCTAAATTATACGGATGAATTATTCATTGAGAAACTCTATGATTATGACTTGTCCGAAGAAATTCTGGACAAAAACACCAGCATCATCTCAGGAGGAGAGCGTCAACGTTTAGGTTGGATTTTAATCATCTTGCTGGACCGGCCGGTGTTATTATTGGATGAGCCAACTTCCGCCATGGATGATCGGCAGAAAAGTCGATTTATCGACTTCATTGAGCAAACTAAAAAAACGGTCGTCTGTGTGAGTCATGATCCGGAGTGGCAAATCCCCAACATGAAAATTGTTTCAACCTTTATCCAATGAATGCAGCCAACATTTCAATCAGCGGTTTGGTCCTGGGACTTTTACTCATTGCCCCAACCATGCTGATTGTCTGGCAGCTTCGTCTGGGGTTCAATAAACGAATGGCCATTTCAGTCTTGCGAATGCTCGTTCAACTGAGCTTTGTGGCTGTTTACCTGAAGTACATTTTCAAGCTCGACAATGCCTTTATCAATATTACGTATGTTTTTCTGATGGTTATTTTTGCTGCCTTGTCAGGTATTCGGAATTCCTCTTTGCGCCTTAAAAAATTACTGCTCCCAACCTTTATTTCCATGCTCATTCCCACCTTGGTTACCTTGTTCTATTTTAACCTGGCCATTGTGCAGATTGACCATATTTTCAAAGCTGACATCCTGATTCCCATTGCCGGACTGATGTTGGGAAATACGCTGAAGTCGAACATTGTCGCACTGAAAACGTTCTTCAACCTGGCGCAAAAAGAAGAAAAAAC
>DATFMO010000127.1:0-4988 GCA_035266925.1 Sunxiuqinia sp.
TATCCTGCTGGAATTGCAGCCAAGGAGATCAGTGGAAAACCATTGGTTATACATGTGCACGCCACCGATTTTGACCGAAGTGGAGGAAGTGTGAATCCACAGGTTTACGAGCTTGAAAAGCGTGGAATGGATGCGGCAGACAAGATCATTACAGTGAGTAACCTGACGCGTAATATCGTCATTGAGAAATATGGCATCGATCCGGCAAAGGTAACAACGGTATACAATGCAGTGGAGCCTGTCAGCCAGGAAGAAAAGTTTCGCCTGAAAAAAGGGGTGAACGAAAAAATCGTCACTTTTCTGGGACGAATCACGATGCAAAAAGGGCCGGAATATTTTATTGAAGCAGCCAACCTCGTTTTACAGAAAATGAAAAATGTCCGTTTTGTTATGGCTGGTAGCGGCGATATGATGAACCGGATGGTGAAGCGGGCAGCCGAGTTGAAGATCTCGGACCACTTTCATTTTACAGGTTTCCTGAAAGGGGATGATGTTTTTAATATGTTCCGAATGAGTGATGTGTTTGTGATGCCCTCGGTTTCGGAGCCTTTTGGTATTGTACCGCTGGAGGCCATGCAAACCAACGTTCCGGTGATTATATCGAACCAATCGGGAGTTGCTGAAATTCTAAAATTTGCCGTAAAAATTGACTATTGGGATACCCATGCTATGGCAGATGCGATTTACGGACTATTAAATTATCCGGCCATGTGGAATATGTTTATGAAATACGGTAAAAAAGAGGTGGATAGTTTACAATGGAAAAATTCCGCCAAGAATGTTCGCGATGTTTATTATGATGTTTTGAAAATCGACTAAAAAATCAAAAGATATGAGAGCCATTTGTTTATACTTTCAGGTCCATCAACCGTTTCGTTACCGTCGGTATCGATTCTTTGATATTGGTAACGATCATTATTACTACGACGACTATACGAACGAAACCGTTCTTCGTAAAGTAGCAGATCATTCTTATTTGAAGACGAATAAATTGATGCTTGAGCTGATAAAAAAGCACAAGGGGAAATTTAAAATTGCTTTTTCAATTACAGGAACTGCTATTGACCAGTTTGAATTGTATGCCCCTGAAGTGTTGGAATCATTTCAGGAACTGGCCAAAACCGGCCAAGTTGAATTTTTAGCTGAAACATATTCACATTCTTTAGTGGCTCTTAAAAGTAATGAACTGTTTCAGGAACAAGTGCAGAGACACTGTGACTTGATGGAAAAATATTTTGGTCAACGTCCGACTGTTTTTAGAAATACGGAGATGGTTTATTCCGACGAAATAGGGGCAGCGGTTGCCGATATGGGCTTTAAAGCTGTGCTAACTGAAGGCGCCAAGCACGTACTCGGATGGAAGTCACCCAACTATTTATATTGTAATGCGATTAATCCACGTCTGAAAGTATTAATGCGCAACTTCAAATTGAGTGATGATATTGCTTTCCGCTTCTCGAATCAGGGATGGAGTGAATATCCGCTGACTCCCGAAAAACTCGTGAACTGGATGAATGGTAATCCCAAGGAAGAAATCATCAATTTGTTCATGGATTACGAAACAATTGGTGAACATCAACCTGCGGAAACCGGAATTTTCCGTTTCTTGGAAGAGTTCCCGGCTGCCGTATTCAAGCATTCTGACCTTCAGTTTGCAACCCCGTCTGAAATAGCAGAACATTTTCAGCCCGTGTCTGTTGTAAGTGTGCCTAACACGATTTCATGGGCAGATGAAGAACGTGATTTATCAGCTTGGCTGGGAAATGAAATGCAACAGGAAGCTTTTGATAAACTCTATGAGTTGCGCGAACGCATGTCGAAAGTGGATGATGAAGAACTCAATAAAGATTGGGGTTATTTGCAGGTCAGCGACCATTTTTATTACATGAGCACAAAATTTTTCTCCGATGGAGAAGTGCACAATTACTTCAATCCATACGAAAGTCCGTATGAAGCGTTCATCAATTATATGAATGTATTGAGTGATTTTAGAATGAGGCTGGATACATTTATTCCAGAAAGTGAGCTGGAGTTGAAACTGGCTGCTTTGAATAGAATGTTGGATGAAAGAGATGAAAAACTTAAAGCATACGAGCGTGAAATAGCTCGCCTACAATCCAAGAAAAAGAAAAAAACGACTACTACAACTAAACCGAAAGCCACATCGAAAAAGACGAAAGTTAAAAAGTAAATTGAACGAACATTTAACATCGTTACCCGTTGTGGAAATTTAAATTTTTAAACTTGTTTGTATCATTGGGTTAGCGACCATGTTTTAATGGTTGTTTGGCATCGATTTCCTCATTGCCAAACAATACGATGCGGATGAATAATGATGATGTTAGATTAATTAAAAGACCTATTGTGGATATGCCAAATTGGAAAAAATTGTTTGTTGAGTCAAACATCCCGGAAAAATTAACTCCATTAAAAGAGTTAAGCAAGAACCTTTGGTGGGTTTGGAATACCGAGACTCGTGAGTTATTTGCAAAGATAGATGAAGAAGTATGGGATGAATGCGCCCACAATCCGATTGTTCTTTTGGAACAGGTAAGTTACCAGCGTTTTAAGGAATTGGAGAGTGATAAGTCATTCATGTCGGACATGGAAGATATATATGCCAAATTTCAGGAATACCTGAAAGCCCGTGAAAAGCGACAGGGACCAAAAATTTCTTACTTCAGTATGGAGTATGGTCTTCATGATAGCTTGAAAATTTTCTCTGGAGGTTTGGGGATTTTGGCTGGTGATTACCTGAAAGAAGCCAGTGATTCAAATGCTGATTTGGTGGCAGTGGGCTTGCTCTACCGTTACGGTTACTTCAAGCAAACCATTTCATTGCAGGGTGATCAGATGGCCAATTATGAAGCACAGCAATTTTCCAAAGTTCCCGTTCAACCAGCGATTGATAAAGACGGTAATTGGGTACAAGTTGAAGTTGAATACCCGGGACGCAATTTAAAAGCACGGGTTTGGGAAGCTAAAGTTGGTGCTGTGAGCCTCTATTTACTCGATGCTGACTTTGATGGTAACAACGAAAATGATCGGTTTGTGACCCATCACCTTTACGGTGGTGATAATGAAAACCGCTTGAAGCAGGAGATATTGCTTGGAATTGGAGGTATTCGCGCCCTCAAAAAACTGGGGCATGCAGGTGCCGATATTTACCATTGTAATGAAGGGCATGCAGCCATGATTGGCCTGGAGCGGATTAAAGATTACGTAGTCGATGATAATCTGACTTATCCGGTGGCCAAAGAGGTGGTGCGGGCTTCGACGCTTTTTACAACTCACACACCTGTTCCTGCCGGACACGATTCCTTCCACCAGGATTTGTTCCAGATGTACATGAAAAGTTATCCTGAACAAGTGAACCTTACCTGGGATGAATTTATCATGTTGGGTAAAACAGAACCGTTTGAAGATCATTTCAATATGAGTTTCCTTGCCGCAAACCTATCGCAGGGAATTAACGGGGTGAGTATGTTGCATGGTGACGTGTCCAAGCACATTCTGAAACCGCTTTACAAAGGGTATTTATCCGAAGAAATCAATATTGGTTATGTAACCAATGGTGTTCACTATTCTTCATGGACAGCCAAAGAATGGAAGGAAATTCACTTAAAATATTTTAGCAAGAACTTTTTAGACAATCAGTTGGATTTCGATTTGTGGGACAAGATTTACATGGTTCCTGATGAAGAAATATGGATGTTGAAGCAAAACCTACGACTCAAGCTGATTGATTACATCAAGCAACGATTTTCAGATACCTGGGTCAAACGCAACGAAAATCCAAAATTGGTTACTGAAGTGATCAGTTCGCTGAATCCAAATGCACTGACCATTGGTTTTGCTCGTCGTTTTGCGACCTACAAACGGGCACATTTGCTTTTCAGAAACCTGGAACGTTTATCGCAAATTGTCAATAACCCGGATCGACCAGTGCAGTTTATCTTTGCCGGTAAAGCACACCCGGCAGACAAAGCTGGCCAGGATTTGATCAAGTACATTGTTGAAATCTCGAAAAGACCGGAGTTTGTTGGTAAGATTTTATTCGTTCAGAATTACGACATCAACCTGGCGAAGATGCTATTGCAGGGCGTTGACATTTGGTTGAACACGCCAACTCGTCCGTTGGAAGCATCGGGCACCAGTGGTGAAAAAGGCGTGATGAACGGAACACTTCACTTTTCCGTACTTGACGGATGGTGGGTTGAAGGCTATGAAGAAGGAGCTGGCTGGGCGCTTCCGTTGGAGCGTTCGTACGATGTACAGGACTTCCAGGATGAGCTGGATGCTGCGACCATCTACAACATGTTTGAAGATGAAATCATTCCTGACTTTTACGATCGCAATCGCCAGGGTATTCCTGAAAAATGGGTAGGATATATCAAGAAAACACAGGCTGTGGTGGCGCCAAACTTCACAACCAGCCGCATGATCCGCGATTACCAGGAGCGTTTTTACGGTCCACAGGCTGATCGATACAATAAATTGATTGCCGATAATTACAAATTGGCGGGCGAAATTGCCAACTGGAAAGATAAGGTAACTAAAAGTTGGGAGGCCATCGAATTAAAAGAAATTGACATTGCCGATGGATTCACCAACACCATTCGTATTGGAGAAGAATATCCAGCCCGCGTTGTGTTGGACCTGAAAGGTTTGTTACCTGCCGAAATTGGCGTTGAGATTGTCATTACGGAAAATGGTACCAATGATGAGCCGGAACTGGTGGATTGCAAGGAGTTTGATGTTGATCATGCTGACGGTAGCGTGGTGACTTACAAGCACAGTCTTCACCTGACCCACCCGGGCGCGTACAGTTATGCCATTCGGATGTTCCCTAAAAATGAGCATTTGCCGCATCGCCAGGACTTCGCCTACTTACGTTGGTTGGAGTAGAATAGATAAAAATAGATCACACAATAAATCGAAAAAAGACAGCTCAATGGGCTGTCTTTTTTCGCTAATCATCTCTCCTA
>DATFMO010000128.1:0-8935 GCA_035266925.1 Sunxiuqinia sp.
GGCCACCAACGATGTGCACTACCATGCACCAAAGCGCCGGGAGCTACAGGATGTGTTGACCTGTGTCCGCGAGAAATGCACCATACAAACAGCAGGTTTCAAGCTCCATCAAAATGCAGAACGTTACTTAAAGTCAGCCGAAGAGATGCAACGACTGTTCCGGCAATATCCCGAGGCAATCCAACACGCACAAAAACTAGCCGATGCCTGTCAATTTTCACTGGATGAATTAAAATATCGCTACCCGGAAGAAATCACCAGCGGAGGACGAACACCAATGGAAGAGTTGATCCGTCTGACCTGGGAAGGCGCCCATGAACATTTTGGGCAGGAGATTCCGAAAAAGGTCAAAGACACCATCGAAATGGAGCTGGAGTTCATCGAACGAAAAGATTACGCCTCCTATTTCCTGACCGTGTATGATTACGTGCGTGAAGCCCGAAGCCGGGGAATCCTGTGCCAGGGGCGCGGGTCGGCGGCTAACTCAGTGGTTTGTTACTGCCTTGGGGTCACCTCGGTCGATCCTTCAAAATTCAAACTGTTGTTCGCCCGGTTCATGAGCGACGAACGCAATGAGCCGCCCGATATTGATGTGGATTTTGAGCATGAGCGCCGCGAGGAAATCATGCAATATATCTATGAAAAGTACGGACGTGACCGGGCCGGCATTGTGGCTACCGTCACACAAGTGCACTGGCGAGGGGCCGTGCGCGATGTAGGAAAAGTCATGGGATTGTCCACTGATGCCATCAATGTGCTTTCCAAATCGGCTTATGAATTTACGGACGAGTGGTTCGAAGGAAAGTCACCCAAAAAAACAGGCTTCAACTCACAAGATGCACACCTGCGCAAAGTGCTGGAACTGACTTGGCAATACATGGGATTCCCCCGACAGTTGGGACAGCACACGGGCGGGTTCGTAATTACCCGGGGAAAACTGCACGAGCTGTGTCCCATCCTGAATGCCCGTATGGAAGACCGCACCTGTATTGAATGGAACAAAGATGATATTGAGGCACTGGGCTTCATGAAAGTGGATGTACTGGCCTTGGGCATGCTAACCTGCATTCGCAAAGCATTTGATTTGGCCAAACAACATTACAATCTGGATCTCACGTTGGCCAATATCCCGCAAGATGATCCCAAGGTCTATGAAATGATCAGCCATGCCGACACCATCGGGGTGTTTCAGATTGAAAGCCGTGCACAGATGTCCATGCTTCCGCGCCTGAAACCCAAAACGTTCTACGACCTGGTGATCGAAGTGGCCATTGTCCGGCCCGGTCCCATTCAGGGCGACATGGTCCATCCTTATTTAAAACGGCGCAATGGAGAAGAACCCATTGTGTTTCCGTCGAAAGAATTGGAAGAGATTTTAGGGCGAACACTGGGAGTTCCATTGTTTCAGGAACAAGCCATGGAAATCGCCATTGTTGCGGCCGGCTTTTCACCTGCTGAAGCTGACGGGTTGCGCCGAAGCATGGCTACGTTCAAAGCCATCGGACAGGTCAGCAAGTACCGGGAAAAACTCATCCAGGGTATGATTAAGAATGGCTATGAACCGGATTTTGCCGAGCGGGTGTTCAAGCAGCTGGAAGGTTTCGGAAGCTACGGTTTTCCGGAGAGTCATGCCGCCAGTTTTGCACTGCTGGTTTATGTGTCTTCGTGGATCAAATGCTACTACCCGGAAATTTTTGCAGCAGCCTTGCTCAACAGCCAGCCCATGGGGTTTTACCAGCCCGCACAACTTGTGATTGATGCCCGCAAGCATGGGGTGAAAGTACGGCCAGTGGACATCAACTATTCGCAATGGGACAATACGCTGGAAGAAAAGGACGGCCAATATTGCGCTGTTCGTTTGGGATTCCGGCAAGTAAAAGGCCTGCGCGAAGATGACATGCAAAAGCTTGTAAACGGTAGGCAAACAGCTTATCAAAACACCAACGAACTGCTCAACGCCGGCGTTTCCCCCTCTGCTCTGGAACGACTGGCTGATGCCGATGCTTTCCGCTCCATCGGACTTGACCGTCGCCGGGCTTTGTGGGAAGTATCAGCTTTGCACGACCACCCCACCGGAATTTTCACCGGAACACCATCTCAAAGTACCAACGAGGCTCCAACAGAACTCCCGGTTATGACTCCCGGCGAGCATGTGATTCAGGACTATGCCAGCACAGCGCTATCGCTCAAAGCCCACCCGGTCAGTTTTCTGCGCCAACGATTGAGCCAGCTACAGGTGACTCCCACTTCAGAATTAAGCAAAATGAAAAACGGCATGCCAGTCAAGGTTTGTGGACTGGTCACCGTCAGGCAACGCCCCGGCACCGCCAAAGGCGTACTGTTCATCACCCTGGAAGATGAAACCGGCTTTGCCAACCTGGTCGTCTGGGCCAAAACCTTTGAGCAATACCGCAAAGTCATCCTGCAATCGCGACTACTCATGGTGGCCGGCAAATTGCAAATTCAGGGAGAAGTCATTCATGTGGTAGTTAATTCCTGTTTCAACCTGAATGAACTGATGAGCCTGCAAACGGAAGGAAGAAACCTCGGCTCCATCAGCAAGCCGGTCCATTCGGGCAAAAAGGAAACCGTGGAAAATTCAGCAAAGGGAAAGTCATTCACGGACAACCCAGTGCAAGGCAAGCTCTTTCAATCCAGGGATTTTAGGTAATCAGTTCATCCAACAACGCAATAAACAAAATGACAAAGTAGTTATGGACATGTAAATTTTTATCTTTGTAAAGCTTTGCAAAAAATTGCCACGAATGAAGCAAGAGGAAAAAGACAGCAGTTGGTTTCGGGAAATTTTCAATGAACACTATAAATACCTTCGCAACTTTATTTATTATTTGTCTGGAGATCTGGAGCTAACTGATGATCTGACACAGGATGTTTTTCTGCATTTATGGGAAGAACAGGAGAAAATTCACCGCGAAACAGTCAAGTCGTATCTTTTTACGGTGGCGAAAAATCTATATTTCAAACATCACCGCAAAAAAAATACCCACCTCAACTTCACCAGCAGCTTGCTGAATGAACAAGATAATGAATCTCCTGAATTCTTATTGGAACTGAAAGAATTTGATCGAAAACTGCAGGATGCGATTGCTGAAATACCGGATAAAACCCGCGCCATTTTTTTAATGAGCCGGATTGACAATATGACTTATGCTGAAATCGCCGAGCGTATGCAATTAAGCACGAAAGCTGTGGAAAAACACATGAGCAAAGCCATGAAAATGTTACAACAAAAAGTGGATCGAAAATTATGAACCAGCACAAAAACGATATCGACAAATTGATTGCAGGCTGGGGCGTTCCAGAATCCCAAAGTCAGGACGAGGCATGGCAACAGCTCATAAAGAAAACACAGCAACAACGTCCGGTTCGAAAAGTAAATTTTCAATGGGGTAAATGGGCGGCAGCGGCTGCAGCTGTATTGGTCTTGGCATTCGTCGGCTTATCACAATCGGGTTTGTTTGCACCACAAAAAACAAACTCCAATCTTACCGCTCAAAATATTTGGCTACCGGACAGCAGCCTCGTCCAATTGAAAGCACACTCATCGGTTAAATACAACTATCAATTGATTGGCGGTTCACGCATGATTCATCTTGAGGGTGAAGCCCTGTTTGATGTGAAAAAAGGGAAACCGTTTGAAGTCCAATTTCCGGGAGGAAAGTTGAAAGTGCTGGGCACGGAATTCAATATACAAGCCTATGGCAAAAGCGCAGGCCGGGTGGATTGCTACCGGGGTGCTGTTAAGCTAACCATCCACAACAAGGATTATATTCTGAGAAAAGGGAAGTCGCTGTCTTTTGACGAGAAATCGGTTGACGGCCCCTTCAATTTCAATGTCAAAAATAAACTCAATTTGCCAGACAATACCTATTTTTGGAACAACCGTCCCCTGAAAGAAATTCTGACATTGATCTGTCAGCGTAGTGATATAGCGCTTGAGGCTCCTGAAGAAATACTTCGAAAACGATTTACTGGTGAATTGAATCTAAGCAATAGCAAACAGTCCGTTCACATATTGGCACGCGCCATGAATTTGAATTACCAATTTGAAGCTAACAAATTGACGCTTTTTGAAACGAAATAAACGCCATATCATTTCATTGCTTTTTTTCCTATTTCTGAACATCTATTGTTTTGGACAGGAAAAGAAAATTACAATTCATGTTCAGGATAAAAATCTAAATGAAGTCCTGCAACAGGTCGCAGCAAATGATAGTGTCAAATTTGCCTTTGACGCTGATTATTTTTCCAACTTAAAAGTTACATTGAATTACGATCAAATTCCGGTGACCAATTTCCTAAAAGCGATTTGCGATACCAATCACCTGCTGTATGAAAAAATCGACAACACATACGTGCTCTACAAAAATCCAGCACCACTTCCGCCTAAAAAAAAGGAGTACATCACGCTTGAAGGTCAAGTGATTGACAAAGAAACCGGCGAACCATTGTTGTTCTGTAATATTGGCTTGGGTGAAAACCAGGGAATGATGACCAACGAGCTCGGTATTTTCAGCCTAAAGATTGAAAAAACTGAACATGTTCAATTGGCCATCACACATCTGGGCTATCAACGACTAGATACCACTCTTCAGCTTATTCCAAAAACTTTTTACAAGATTGCGTTGACTCCTTTTGCCATTCACATTGCCGCTATAGATGTGCATCAACAGGAAAAAAACGTGATTGAAATGGGTAGCCAGTCGGATCGAATGGCTTTCAACCCAAAACAATCGGAAAATCTGCCTCGCATTGACGACAGCGACCTGATCACCGCGCTGGGACTCATCCCCGGCGTAAATTTCCTTGGCGGGCAAACATCTGGCATTTCCATTCGGGGAGGCTCTCCATCGGAAAACCTGATTCTTTTAGATGGCATGCCCGTGCTGGAGACCAGCCATTTATTTGGCAACCTGAGTGTACTCAATGCCAAGTACATTTCACAAGCTTTTGTTTCACGCGGAGCCTTCGATGCCACTCACGGCGAACACATTTCCGGGGTGATTCAACTACACGGGAAAGACAACTACTACAAGCCAAGTCTCGACTTGTCGGCCAACTTGCTGAACGTAAATGCAACAGCGGAAATTCCCATCGGCAAAGTGGTTTCAATAAGTGGAGCGTATCGTAAATCCTACATCGATCAATGGGAAAACTATTTGTACCGGCAAATTCTGGAACAGGGCAGCACATCTGCCGACCAATCTTCTGTGGTGCCGTCCGTGGTTTTTGATGATACGAATGTTAAAATCAGTGCCAAACCAACCAACAACATGGAATTGTCATTGAATGCCTTTCAAAGTAATGATTCACAATTACGCGATTTCATTTTCAGCGAGAATTCCCGCTTTTACCGGAACGATCATGCCAATAGCAAAAACCGTGGAATCAGTGGCAATTGGAAATACCAGCCAATGGGCAACTGGCAATTTCAAATCAATGCCGGCTACAATGAACTGCATCGCTATTCAGGCTCTGTGAATGGTTTGGGCCCTAACAAACAAGGGAAAGGTGGCAAAGAACAATCTGACTCAGACGACAATCAGTTGAAAGAATTTATTGGGGAATTTGCCGGTGAATGGAAAACTGGCGCCTTTACACACCAATTTGGTTTTGGACTCAATTCTGATGATGTTTCATACATTTACCTGAACAACAATACGGTTGGCAACGTCAAAGTCGATTCCATCAATTACTCGTCAAATTTAAATATCCTGCATGCTTATCTGCAGGAAAAATTTAAGTTGAAAGACAAATTGCACGCAAGAATCGGGATTCGGGTCAACCAGGAAAATACATTGGACAAATTCTATCTCCAACCGCGTTGGGGAATCACCTATTTTTTAGCAAAGCACGTCAGTATTTTCTATAATGGTGGAATTTACAACCAGTTTCTTTCGCGAATCCGTAAAATTGACAGCAGTGGCAACAGCGATTTGGTTTGGTACCTGCCAGATTCAACCGGATTGGGCGTCTTGCAAGCCCAACAGCATGTACTGGGTTTTCGCTACGAGAATCATGGACTGGCCATCGACCTCGAACCGTATTATAAAAAGACAACTGGCCGTGTCAATCTTTACACTCAAATCAGTGGTAAAAAAGAAAAATACATCGAATACGTTCCTCGGGAAGGAGAATCTGAGAACTACGGCGTGGACGTGATGCTGCATCTAAAACAAGGGCTGTTTACCCACATGTTAAATTATTCGCTGTCCAAATCTTACGAGCAATTTTCAGGTTTTAACAACAACGAACGCTACCCGGCATTTGATGATCAACTTCATCGGGTGCGCTGGACAGAAATGGCCCGCTACAAAACCTGGGTTGCCGCGACCAACCTCACCTACCACACCGGCAGCCCCTATTTGATCAGTCAAACGGATGGAAGCAGCGCGCAGGAGTTTGGTCGCCTCCCCTATTTTATGCAAGCTGACTTCTCATTGATCAAACGTTTCAATTACCAGTTTTTCACACTGAGTACCGGCGTCTCGCTGCTCAACCTATTTAATCGTCAAAATGTATTGGAAGTTGATTATTTCAACATTTCCGACAACACCGGCTCCTATTCCATCCGAACCGATATTACGGCGTTGAAATTCACTCCCGTATTTTTCATCAATATGAAGTTGCGGTAAGATTGTCATTAGGCATTGGTCATTCGCATTGAGCCAACTCTCCCCTAACGGAAACGCCATGCTGAACTTGTTTCTGCATCTCCATGAGAATGAGACTTTGGCATAAGATCAGGGTGACTTAATTAACACCGTTTTTAGCTGACACAACACCGGAGAATGAATTTTTTTTCAAAAAACTTCAATTTCCCGGTAGGGTATTTCCCATCGAATGGACATTAAGGGTGTCAATCAATTTTTGAGCTATGTTTATGACACCGAAAAATTGTCCATCATTCATTCTGATGATTCTTCCTGAAAAGAAGGACTCGATGGAGCAATTACTGGATTCCTACCAGGTTCCAGTTGGCAAGGACATGTCGGTGACATACAATGAAATCATTGTTAAAATTGAAGGAGGAAACTCAAGTCGAAGGTTAGGAAAAGTCAGGCATCTAAATTCGTTCTATCGAACCGCCATTTCCATCGCGGCTTCACTGGTTTTGATTTTCCTTCTTCATTTTTTCTTTGCGGTTGACACAATAGAAAGTGGGGGTATATCCGTTAACACATTGCGTCTTCCCGATAATTCACGGGTTGTTTTGAGCAAAAACAGCTCGGCCAGTTATCCAAAATACTGGTGGAAACGGGAAGTTAATTTGAATGGTGAAGCCTATTTTGAGGTTGAAAAAGGTGATCAATTCATTGTTAAAACCAATGAAGGGAGTGTAAGTGTTCTGGGAACACGATTTCAGGTTTCTGAAATTAAAAATGGTTTGATTGTCAGTTGCTACGAAGGTAAAGTTAGGTTTACTGACCATGATCAAACAAGGGTGGTTGAAGCTGGTCATTCGATGACTTACGAAAATCGTGGGATTGTTGAAACCAGGTCAATTCAGAATGAATATCCGCCATCGGCCTTTTTTAACCGGTCGTTTTCCAATGAAGATCTTTCAACCGTATTGAAAGATTTGGAAAACTTTTTCGATGTCCGTATTCGTTTTACATCCATTGGTCATAAGCACTTTACCGGGAAACTGGAAACAGGAAAAGCAGAAACTGCTATCCGAATCATTTGCCGTTCCCTCAACCTGGACTACTCCTTTAGTTCAAAAGAGGAAATAATTATTCATGAAAAAGAAAAGAGTTATGAGAGTTAAAAAGAGAACAATGTTCATCCTGCTGTTTGCGCTTATGGCAGGAGTATTTACAGCATGTCAACAAAAAGACAACATGGTTGACAACCAAAATGGGACGAACGGTACCAGTGGGAGCGGCAATGGCTCAGGAACAGGAAATGTTAATTTTGTGCTTACCGATGCACCATTCCCAAGCAGTATGGTTGCTGAAGCCAACATTACCATTGACAAAGTAGAAGTTCGTAAGATTGCTGATGCTGAATCAGATTCGACAAGTACGGACACCACAAGCACCGATACAACGAGTATGGATGCTTCAGGATTTATCACCGTTTCAACAGAAACACAAACATTCAACTTGCTTGACTTAAGAAATGGTGTTACCGCCAATCTTACGCAAGCGGAATTGGATACCGGGAAATACGACGAAATCAGATTGCATGTGGTGGATGCCAATGTTGTTTTGAATAACGCAGACAGCACCACCTACAACTTGAAGATCCCAAGTGGTTCAACCAGTGGATTGAAAATAAAAATTCAGGATGGGTTGACTATTACTGGCGGAAGCGAATCAACTTTGTTGATGGACTTCGATGTCAGCAAATCATTTGTTGTACAAGGTAATCCGCACAGCCATGCAGGTATCAAAGGATTCATTTTCAAACCAGTTATTCGTGCGGTTGTTAGTGAATCTACCGGCGAAGAAAACAATCCTGCCGGAAATATTGCCGGACATGTAACTGTAGGTGACAGTATGAATGTCGACAACGCAACGGTTCAAATTTACCAGATGGATTCATTGATCACATCAGCCATTAGTGACTCTACCGGGTACTATGCTGCCTTGGGAATTCCGGTTGGCGACTATGACCTGAAATGTACTGCCGATGGTTTTAATGAGTTCGACGTGGCCAATGTTGCTGTTTCAGCAAACGATACTACAAAAGTTGACTTCATGCTTGAACCAATGGCAAGCGACACAACTAGTGTAAGTGATACGACCAGCGTAGCTGTGGTAGCAGGGCTATAAATCAATCAATAACAATCCCTTCGGGGAAATTCAATCAATCAATTCGAAGTAAAAAGCCTTCCATTTTGGAGGGCTTTACTTTTTGGGGTGAATCAGATAAAAAAGATGGCTACTCCCAGAACGGTGATTACAGC